>NZ_JBADWU010000101.1:0-74756 GCF_056203535.1 Candidatus Limimorpha sp.
TAATATGAGCGAAGGATTATATTCAATGGAAGCTAAGGATTTCGACAAAACCTTAGACTTAACGAAAATCAAGCCTTACGGCGACACCATGAACGATGGTAAGGTGCAACTGAGTTTCACGCTGCCTGTTCCATGTGGCGCTGAAGCTGTCGAAGCTGCCAAACAAATGCTGAAGAAAATGGGATTGGAAAATCCGAGCGTGGTTTACTACAAGGAACTGACTCCTGGCTTCACTTTCTTCAACTGCTACGGAAGCTGCACACACACAGTCGATTACTCAACCATTTATGTTCCGAAAGTTGAATCGAACACGATGGATATGTACGAAACCGATAAGTTCATCAAGGAAAACATCGGTCGTAAGATTGTCGTTGTGGGCGCATCAACCGGAACCGATGCTCACACTGTGGGTATCGATGCCATTATGAACATGAAAGGTTATGCCGGTCACTACGGACTGGAACGCTACGAAATGATTGAGGCCTACAACCTTGGTTCACAAGTTCCTAACGAAGAATTCATTGCCAAGGGCATTGAACTTCACGCTGACGCATTGATCATTTCACAGACTGTGACCCAGAAGGATGTTCACATCAAGAACATGACCAATTTCATCGAACTGATGGAAGCCGAAGGTCTGCGCGACAAGATGATTTGCTGCTGCGGTGGTGCCCGCGTCACGCACGAACTGGCCAAGGAACTCGGTTTCGATGCTGGTTTCGGCATGAACACCTACGCCGACGATGTGGCTTCTTTCATCGTTCAGGAAATGGTGAAAAGAGGCGTGAAATAAATGATTTTTTTGAAGTGTAACTTTATAAAATTCGTATTTTTGCAAAGTTGAACTTTATAAAATGACGCAAAATCGAAAGTTGAACTTTATAAAACGACGCAAAATATAAAGTTGTACTTTATGAAATGACAAGTTTATTAAATAGTAAAGTAATGTATAATAGGGTTTTAGATTTCAATGTCATTGAGGAAGATAGCATTTTCCTTTTTGGAGCACGACAAACGGGTAAAAGTACGCTTTTGCAAAGCCGTTTCCCCGATGCCGTGTATATTGATTTACTGAAATCTGAAGTATACGAGCGTTATCGTCGGGCTCCGGAACTGATTAGAACCGATGTCGGCCTTGTGCCTGTGGACAAAATCATCATTATTGACGAGGTGCAGAAAGTGCCAAATCTGCTTGATGAAGTCCATTGGCTCATGGTGAACGAGGGAAGACGTTTCATTTTGAGCGGTTCAAGTGCAAGAAAACTGAAACGAGGTGGTGCCAATATGCTTGGAGGCCGTGCTATCGGGATGAGACTATATCCTTTCGTAAGCAAAGAAATTCCTGATTTTGATGTGATTAAGGCTTGTAATTACGGTCTCTTGCCGCGACATTACGAAGTGAAAGACCCAACACGCAGGTTGAAATCGTACGTTGGGGATTATCTGAGAGAGGAGATTTCGGCTGAGGCTTTGGTGCGGAATCTTTCGGTCTTTAACAGGTTCTTGGAAATTGCGGCTATTTGCAGTGGTGAAATCCTGAATTACAATAATATAGCCTCTGATTGCGGTGTCAGTGCGCCGACAATCAAAGAGTATTTTTCCATTCTGGAAGAAACTTATATCGGCTATATGATTCCGCCTTTCACCAAGACGAAAAAACGGACGGCAATTCAATCGAAGAAGTTCTATCTTTTCGATGTCGGTATTGCAAATTACCTGCAAAAACGGACTTATATGCTTCCGGGCAGCGATGATTTCGGCAAGGCTTTTGAACATCTTGTGTTTCAGGAAGTCATGGCTTATCTTTCTTATACAGAGAATCTTAACGAGATTTCGTATTGGCGCACAACACGCGGTTACGAAGTGGATATGATTCTTGGAGAAGGGAAGGTGGCCATCGAAATCAAGTCGTGCAAGGAAGTCGTGTCGAGGCATACGAAAGGCTTGAAAGCATTTAAGGAAGATTTTCCTGATGCCCGTCTGATTATCGTTTCACTTGAGGAACAGCCGCGTCTTGTAAACGATGTGGAGGTTTATCCGGTGATGACTTTCTTTGATAAACTTTGGAAAAACGAAATTATCTAACAATTAAACAAATCAACAATAAACAATTAAACATTTCATATTATGGATAAAAACGAAATGAGAGAGGTTATCGCCAAGAGAGCAGCTAAGGAACTGCATGACGGCGATGTTGTCAATCTGGGTATTGGCATTCCTACAATGATTCCTAATTATCTTCCAGAAGGCGTTGAAGTGGTCCTCCAGACCGAAAACGGCGCAATGGGCATGGGCCCTACACCTGCTGAAGGTCAGGAAGATAAGAACCTGATTAACGCTGGTGGCGGTTTCATCACCTTGAATCCTGGTGCAAGTTCATTCGACTCAGCTACTTCATTCGGCATCATCCGTGGCGGTCACGTCAACGTGTCGTTCCTCGGTGCTCTGCAAGTGGACGAAAAGGGTAATCTGGCCAACTGGATTATTCCTGGCAAGATGGCTCCTGGCATGGGTGGCGCTATGGATCTCGTGGTCGGTGCCCGCCGTGTTATCCTCACCATGGAACACACCCAGAAAGGTGCTCCTAAAATCCTGAAAGAATGTAATTTGCCTCTGACAGCTGCTGGTCAGGTCGATATGATTATCACTGAAATGGGTGTCATGCAAATCACTCCGGAAGGCATTGTCTTGACAGAGATTCATCCGGAATTCACCGTCGAACAGGTTCAGGCTGCTACTGATGCCAAGCTCATCATTTCTCCTAACCTGAAACCAATGGACATTTAATCACTGGGTCATGGAATACGAATTTTTGAAGATTGAGAGAATTGACGGAATCAGCATCATGAAGGTGTCTGCTCCCAAATCTTTGAATGCTCTCAATTCCACGATTTTGCGTGAAATCGGTGATTTCGTTGAAAACCTTGACGATACGACAAGGGTGCTCATCATCACTGGTGACGGCGAAAAGGCTTTCGTGGCAGGCGCCGACATCGCTGAAATGGCCAACCTCAATGAAGAAGAAGGCTACAAGTTTGGTGCTTTGGGTGCCAAGGTCTTCCGCCGCATTGAGACACTCGACATTCCTGTCATTGCAGCTGTCAACGGATTCGCTTTGGGCGGTGGCTGCGAATTGGCCATGGCTTGCGACATCCGCATCGCTTCCAACAAGGCGAAGTTCGGTCAGCCGGAAGTGGGATTGGGCATTACGCCTGGTTTCTCCGGCACCTACCGTCTCGCCAAATTGGTCGGTCAAGGCTATGCTAAGGAAATGATTTTCACGGGCAAAGCCATCCGTGCCGACGAAGCATTGCGCATCGGTTTGGTCAATGCCGTTTACGAACCTGAGGAATTGATGCCAAAGGCAATCGAAATGGCTCAGAAGATGACTGAAAACGCACCATTGGCTATCAAGTATGCCAAGCAGTGCATCAATGAAAGCTATGACCTCGTGACCGAAGACGCTATGGAACTCGAAAGCCGTAATTTCGGAAAGTGCTTCGCTACACAAGACCAAAAGGACGGCATGGCGGCATTCCTCGAAAAGAGAAAAGTCGTGTTTAAAGGAAAGTAAATAACAATCAGTTATCAGCTAACAGCTTGGTTCACCCAAACTGTTAGTTGATTTCTGAAGTTTTGGAAGCGGATTTTTAGCAAGAACAAGGCATTATGAGTGATATTGTACCCAACCAGCAGAACCTCATCATCTATAACACCCTTGATGGCAAGGTGAGTGTGACGATGATGGCTCGCGACGGCAATGTCTGGATGAACCAGAAGCAGATGGCAGAACTTTTTGCCACCTCAAAACAGAATGTGGGTCAACATATAGCCAACATTCTGGAAGAAAACGAGTTATCGTTAGATTCAGTTGTAAAGAATTTCTTTATAACTGCCGCCGATGGCAAACAATATGATGTCACTTTTTACGCCTTGGACATGGTTTTGGCGGTTGGTTTCCGAGTAAAAGGGAAACGCGGTACACAATTCCGCATTTGGGCCAACCAGCACTTGAAGGAGTTCATCGTGAAAGGCTTCGTGCTTGACGACGATCGACTCAAGAACCCTGATGGCCGCCCCGACTACTTCGACGAGTTGCTTGAACGCGTTCGTGACATTCGTGCTTCGGAGAAACGATTCTACCAGAAACTGCGCGATTTGTTTGCCCTTAGCAGCGACTACGATTCCACCGACAAAGCCACTCAGATGTTTTTTGCCGAAACGCAGAACAAACTGCTTTACGCTGTCACTCACCAAACGGCTGCTGAAATCGTTGTCAGCCGCGCCGATGCTTCACTACCTAACATGGCTCTTACTTCTTGGAAAGGCTCGGTGGTGCGCAAGCAAGACATCTACATCGCCAAAAACTATCTTTGCGCTGATGAGATAGATATGCTTAACTGCCTTACGACGCTTTTCCTTGAATCGGCTGAAATCCGTGTAAAGGAACGCTATGACTTGACAATCAACTACTGGCGACAGAATGTTGACCATCTGTTGCAGTTCCAAAACAAGGATGTGCTTCGCAATACTGGAAGTGTTACCAACAAGGAAATGGAAACTCGTGTGGAGGCTGTTTATGAGGAGTTTGATCAACGCCGCAAACACGCCGATGCACAACTTGCCGACCAAATGGACGATGAGGAACTGAAACAATTGGAACAGCAAATCGTGAACCGAAAATGATTGTGTAAAGTCAATAAACTTAAAAATTGTATAAATCTTAAATATTTAAATTTTAAATCATTAAATCTTAAAGTCATGAAAATTTGTGTTATTGGTACTGGAACCATGGCAAAAGGTATCGTGAAGGCTTTCGCAGCCAAGATGCCTGTCGTCATGAAGAGCCGTACACAAGCCAGCCTCGATAAGGCTATGGCTTCCATTTCGAAGGGCTATGCAAAGCTCGTCGAAAAGGGCAAGATTGCTCAGGATGCTATGGATGCCATCATGGCAAACATCAGCACGACAACTGATTACGCTACATTCGCTGATGCCGACCTCGTCATTGAGGCTGCTGTTGAAGAAATGCAGCTGAAGAAGGATGTGTTCACAGAACTCGACAAGATCTGCAAGCCTGAAACCATCTTCGCTACCAACTCTTCATCACTGTCAATCACTGAGATTGCAGCTTGCACAAGCCGTCCATCTCAGTTCATCGGCATGCACTTCTTCAACCCAGCCGACCGCATGGCTCTGGTTGAAGTCATCAAGGGACAACTCACTTCAGCTGAAGTGTGCAGGACCATCATCGACCTTTCAACTTCAATCGGCAAGACTCCTGTCGAAGTCAATGAAGCTCCTGGTTTCGTGGTCAACCGCATTTTGATTCCTATGATTAACGAAGCTGTCGGCATCCTCGCTGACGGTATCGCAAGCGCTGAAGACATCGACAAGTGCATGATGCTGGGTGCCAACCATCCAATGGGCCCGCTCGCATTGGCCGACCTTATCGGTAACGATGTCAACCTCGCTATCATGGAAGTCCTCTACAACGAATTTGGCGATCCTAAGTATCGTCCTCATCCATTGTTGAGAAAGATGGTCCGCGCTGGTTTGCTCGGACGTAAAACTGGTGAAGGATTTTATAAGTATTAATTTGCCTTTGGCTATAGGCCTCTGGCTGTTGGCTGCTTAATCCAAGTAGATAGATTTCTACCTTAATTTAAAGTTGCCATCTGCCAGAAGCCAAAAGCCAGAAGCTCAAAAACAGAAAAATGGATTTTAGTTATTCAAAGACAGAACAACTCTTCTTGCAGATGATCCGCTCATTTGCTGAGAATGAAGTTAAGCCTTTGGCCGCTGAAGTTGACGAACAGGAACGCTTCCCAATGGAAACCGTCGAAAAGATGGGCAAGTTGGGCATCATGGGCATTCCGATTCCGAAAGAATACGGCGGTGCAGGCGGTACAGTACAAATGTACATCATGGCAGTTGAAGAACTGTCGCGCGTTTGCGCAACAACAGGTGTCATCGTTTCAGCCCATACTTCATTGTGTATGGCTCCAATTCTGGAAAACGGCACCGAAGAACAGAAACAGAAATATTTGCCGAAACTCGCTTCTGGCGAATGGATTGGCGCTTTCGGTCTGACCGAGCCTAATGCCGGTACTGATGCCGCCATGCAGCAGACAACGGCTGTTGACGCTGGCGACAAATGGATTCTCAACGGTTCGAAGATTTTCATCACCAATGCTTCATACGCAAATGTGTTCATCGTGATGGCAATGACTGACAAATCGAAGGGCAACAAGGGCATTTCCGCTTTCATCGTTGAAAAAGGTATGCCAGGCTTCTCAATCGGTAAGAAGGAACTGAAGATGGGTATCCGTGGTTCAGCCACTTGCGAATTGATTTTCGAAAACTGCGAAGTTCCGAAGGAAAACCTTCTCGGTCAGCTTGGCAAGGGCTTTGGCATTGCCATGAAGACTTTGGATGGTGGCCGTATTGGTATCGCTTCACAGGCTTTGGGTATCGCTCAAGGTGCTATGGACGAAACAGTTAAGTACACCAAGGAACGTAAGCAATTCGGTAAGTCAATTTCTCAATTCCAGAACACACAGTTCCAGATGGCTGACCTCAAGACTAAGGTCGAGGCTGCCCGTCTGTTGGTCCGCAGTGCTGCTTGGAAGAAGGATATGAAACTGCCTTATTCAGCTGATGCTGCCATGGCTAAGCTGTTTGCTGCTGAAACTGCAATGGAAGTCACCACAAAGGCTGTCCAGTTCCACGGCGGTTACGGCTACACCCGTGAATATCCGGTTGAACGCATGATGCGCGACGCCAAGATTACGGAAATCTACGAAGGCACTTCAGAAGTCCAGAGAATGGTTATCGCTGGTCAATTGTTTAAATAATAGGAGGGAAGAGTATGAATATTATAGTTTGTATCAAACAGGTTCCGGATACTACCGAAATCAAAATCGATCCAGTAAAGAACACCCTTATCCGTGAAGGCGTTCCGAGCATCATGAACCCTGACGACAAGGGCGGCCTCGAACTGGCTCTCCGTTTCAAAGACAAATACGGCGCTAACGTTACCGTTATTTCAATGGGTCCTCCGCAAGCCGACGTGATTTTGCGCGAAGCTTTCGCTATGGGCGTTGACAGAGCTATCTTGCTGAGCGATAGAAAATTCGCCGGTGCTGATACCCTTGCCACCTCATACGCTTTGGCAGGTGCCATCAAGACTATGGACTACGACCTCATCATTGCCGGCCGTCAGGCTATCGATGGTGATACCGCACAAGTCGGTCCTGAAATGGCTGAACACCTCGGTCTTCCACAGGTTTCATACGTCATGGACGCTGAACGCAAAGGCGATAACCTCATCGTGAAGAAAGAGAACGAAGACAGCATTCAAGTCCTTGAAGTTGAAGGCAAATGCGTCCTCACCGTCCTCGCATCAGCATTCGAGCCTCGTTATATGACTGTCAGCGGCATCGTTGAAGCCTATAACAAGGAAGTCGAAGTGTGGGGTGCCGACAAACTCGATGTCGATGAAGAAAGACTCGGCTTGAAAGGTTCGCCTACAAAGGTGTTCCAATCCTTCCCGAAGGCTATGAAGGCTCCTGGTGAAGTCCACGAAGTGAGCGAAGAAGAAGCCGTTGAACTTATTGTTAACAAGTTGAAAGAAAAGCATTTAATCTAAAAGTTTAGCCATGGATATCAAAGATTATAAAAACGTTTATGTGTTCGCAGAACAGCGTGGTGGTGTTATTCAACCCGTAGCTTACGAACTTTTAGGTAAGGCTCGCGACTTGGCCGATGCACTCGGTGAAAAGGTCGTCGCCATGTTGGTCGGTTACAATATCAAGAGTGAAGCTAAGAACCTTATCGAAATGGGTGCTGACGAAGTGCTTGTTGCTGATAATGTAGAGCTTTTCGATTATCTTACAGAACAGTATTCACAGGTTGTCTATCAGATGATTACCGAACGCAAGCCTGGCATCGTCCTTTATGGCGCTACCACTATTGGCCGTGACTTGGCTCCACGTTTGGCTTCACGTCTGAAGACTGGTCTGACAGCCGATTGCACGAAACTGGAAATCGCTACAGTTGAAGAAACTGGCGAAAAGCAGTTCCGTTCAACACGTCCTGCTTTTGGTGGTAACCTGATGGCTACCATTCTTTGCCCGAATACCCGTCCGCAGATGTCAACCGTGCGTCCAGGCGTGATGCAGAAGCGCGTCCGCGAAGCTGGCCGTCAGGGTGTTGTCACTGTTTTTGAACCTAAGTTCGATACTTCCAAGTTCAAAGTGAGAGTCCTTGAAACCATTAAGGAAGAAAAGGCAACGGTTGATATTTCAGAAGCCAAGATTTTGGTTTCCGGTGGCCGTGGCGTTCACAACAAGGAGGGTTTCGACAAATTGCAGGATTTGGCCAATGTTCTCGGCGGTCAAGTTTCTTCAAGCCGTGCCATGGTCGATAACGGCGTGATGCCTCACGAGCGTCAGGTGGGTCAGACAGGTAAGACTGTCCGTCCAAACCTCTACATGGCTTGCGGTATCAGCGGCGCCATCCAGCACCTTGCAGGTATGGAAGAATCTGACTTCATCATCGCTATCAACAAGGATAAGTTTGCACCTATCTTCAGCGTTGCCGACCTCGGCATCGTTGGCGACCTGCACAAGATTGTCCCAATGTTGACAGAAAGACTGAAGAAAGAAGTCGAAAAATAATTGAATTTATGTTCCGTTCCGTAGAGACGCGATTTATCGCGTCTCTGGGGGCGGGAATAATCTAAAACCCTCAAATTCGGGGGAATTAAATAAGTTTCTGAAGGCGAATAAATAAATAGAGTATATTAGGTAATATCTGATATGGGAAAAAACAGTTTTAAAGATTATGTTTCTCAGAAAGTTGAATCAATAATTTATCGTTGTTTGACAGAGAAAAGCAATGTTATATTTGTAATAGTCGGACTTAACGATATTATTGATACTGAAAGATTTAAATCGCAGATAGATGATTTCGACACTTTCAATCTACTATGCGATGAATCAGTATTTGATAAAAAATGGTTCCGAAGTATTTTTTTGGAGTTGTCTGATGATCAAAAAGATTACCATATCATTTCATATCCCCAATATAAGTATATAGTCAACAATTTAAATGATTCGTATTTCAAAGATAAAATTGTTTTTATTAATGATAATTTACGACGACTATTTTTATTAGATAATGAAGCTTATATTGAAAAAAGTGATGATGGGAAGCGTCCTGATAAACTTCCATTGTTTGAAGCAGAGCAAATTCAATTAGATGACAAATATTATTTCTCAATAATTGCACCATCAGAAGACTATATAATTGAAGATATTTTTACTGAAAAACTAATATGTACAAAAACAACAGATGATTGTACTGATGGCATCATTGATGTTAACTCAGACAAATATGCTCTTGATGTTTTTATCAATGAATGCTTCTCGAATAATCGACTTGATTCTAAAGTAACAGTAAAATCCTTTTCAAAGCACCCCTTAAAGAATGACAACAAACAATTAGAAAAACTGAACTATTTGTTGAATCAATTTGGGGGCGGTATTTGTTTGTTTAATGAAGAACCTATCTCTGAAAATTATACGGTTATAAAAGAAACGGCAGATTTACTTCATAAATATTGGGGAAAAAATGCTACATTTAGAAATCTAAGTGTTTATAAAAATCCTGATGTTGATAAAGAAATTGTAGAAATATCTCAAGGGCAGTTAGTTGATATCATTATTGACGAATACAAAAAATCAAAGAGAAAATCTGATTCAAGAGATTTATTTTTAACAGCTCCTACGGGAGCTGGTAAATCATTGCTTTTTCAATTGCCTGCATTTTATATTTCTGGCAAAGGAGATGTAACCATTATTGTATCTCCGTTGATAGCTTTAATGAAAGATCAAGTAAAAGCAATCAAGAATGAAAGACATTTTGAAAAAGTCGCATATATTAATAGTGAATTAAGCATTTTGGATCGAGACAAAATTATTGGTGAAATTCAAAATGGAGGGATTGATATTCTTTATTTGTCACCAGAACTTTTACTTTCTTATGATTTATCGTTCTTTATTGGTAATAGAATACTAGGTTTATTAGTTATTGATGAAGCACATTTGATTACAACTTGGGGTAGGGATTTTCGTGTTGATTATTGGTTTTTAGGGAATTATATTAGAAAAATGCGGAAATTTAGGGATAATAAATTTCCAATGGTCGCAGTAACTGCAACAGCTGTCTATGGAGGTGGAAATGATATGGTGTTTGATAGCATTGATAGTTTATATATGCAGAATCCTCATATTTTTATTGGTCAGGTAAAGAGAAATGACATACAATTTGTAATAAGTAACTACGAATCATTCAAACAAGGGTATGAAAAAAGGAAAATGCAGCAAACAATTGATTTTATTAAAGTAGCAAGTGATAGCAATGTAAAAACAATTGTTTACTTTCCATATACAAAACATATTATTCAATTATCAAATATTTTACCATCGGATCTTCGTGCATCAGTGGCTGCCTATTTTGGAAGTATGGATTTTGATATGAAAGAGTACTCGTATAGACAGTTCAAATCAGGTGAGAAAAAAATTATGATATGCACCAAGGCATTTGGTATGGGTGTGGATATATCTGATATACAAGTTGTGTACCATCATGCTCCTTCGGGAATGCTTCCTGATTATATTCAAGAGATTGGTAGAGTTGCTCGAAAAAAGGAAATTCAGGGATATGCTGTCTTGGATTATTCTCCACAAGATCAAAAATATAGCAAAACTTTACATGGAATGTCAGCGATTCGTCAATGGCAGCTTCATGAAATGTTGAAGAAGCTTCATTCTCTTTATGTGAAGAATGGTCGAAAAAGAAATATGCTTGTATCGGTAGATGATTTCTCATATATTTTCGGGACTAATGAAATCGACCAAAAAGTCTTGACTGGTTTTATGATGTTGGAAAAGGATTATTTGGCCAAACATCAATTCAATGTGCTAATTGCTAGACCGAAAAAATTATTTTCTGTGGTTTATGCTAGGCTTTCCGAAGAAGACTTCTCGAAGCTAAATAGTTATTATCCCAATATGCATACTAAATACCATAATCAAGGAAATGGGAATGTGATTATTGATTTAGATTTGGCAAAATTGTGGGAGGCTAATTTTTATCAAAAGAGTTTCCCTGTTATTAAACGGGATTTTTATAATGGAAAGCTTTTTGAATCAATAGGAGTTTCTATTTCACCTCAACTAAAAATAACATATTCTTTGTCGAAGACTTTTCAAGAAACATATAAAACCTTGGCTGATTTTTTTGAATCATTGAAAGAACTATTTTGTGAATTAAGTGGGGGGTATTTTACTCAAGATGAATTTTTCGACAAATTATATAATATTATCAAGAATAAGCGTAAGTCAGAAAAACTTGCTAAATTTGTGTTGTCAACGTATTCAAAGAATGTTGGAAATGACGGTTACAATACCTTTTTACAAATGAGAAATACATGGGGAAGAGAGAATTATTCAATTATCAACACGAGGTATCTGGAGACTTTTATTTATTTGTTAAAGCATTTGTCAAACCTATTTGACGACACTTCTGGACAAATAAAAAGTAAGTTTATTGCAGTCAAAAACAATTCTTCTATAGAATTTATCAGACTAGGTTATTTTATTGAATTATTGGAACTAGGTAGTTATGAAATAAGTGGAGGAGAAAATCCAGTTGTCTTTATTCGTATCAATGATCCTGATCGTATTGAAAAAGATGCTTTTAGAAATACATACAAGAATAATCTTCTTAAAAAGACATTGGATAAATTCGATATTAGCAAAGAAATATTTGATTATTTCTTTTGTAGACAATTCTCAAATTCAGAGCGATGGGATTTTATTGAAGATTTTTTCCTTGGGTCAGATAATGATGATTTAATGAAGAACTATATTGGGAACAGCGAATCAAACAAAGTCTGTATTGCTGATTTTATAAAAAATATCCCTCCTTTACCAGAAAATGAATTTGAAGAAATCCATGATGATGAAAATCCGAATATCTTTTTCGCTAATCCAGAAGTATTTTACAATGAAGATAGCTTGCTGACTATTGACACGCCAGATGGGTTGAGAACTTGTACTATTAGTAAATGGCTGTCTATTAATCCAATCCTTTTGAATGAGGTTCGTGTAAAAAACAATTTGAAGGTTTCAAGTAAGGTTTTCGAAGTTTTGATTTCTAAAATAAAACAGAATAAGGAATACTTCCGAGATTCAAGAGGTTTGAAAATGAAAATCGAATTTAAAGGATATACAGGTCTCGTTCAGGCAATCGTTCCTTATAAAGATAAACCAGTAGAGTTTTACAAGTGGTGGTGCAAAAACGATGATAAAATATCTATGACAGAAGAAGAAAAAATCAAACTTTTTATTCGAGTCCAAGAATTAGCTCCAGATGTTTTATTAAAAAAGCATAGACTTTAATTCATTGTTCTCGCTAGAAAACTACAGATAAGTATGGAAGTGCTTAGGTTTAATAATATGTTGAAAACTGAAAATTCTCCACAGTGGAGAATATTGACTGATATATAATCTATCATTATGAATGCTGAAGAATTGAAGGAAATATGTCTTTGCGGAGAAACGACCACCGTTCAGTTTAAGCGTGAGTTTACAACGGCAAGGAAAATGGCAGAGGAAATGGTTGCTATGGCTAATTCCCGTGGCGGTAGCATTTTGATTGGCGTGGATGATAAGACTGGAG
Source organism: Candidatus Limimorpha sp. (assembly GCF_056203535.1). NCBI lineage: Bacteria > Pseudomonadati > Bacteroidota > Bacteroidia > Bacteroidales > Candidatus Limimorpha > Candidatus Limimorpha sp. The sequence goes on from NZ_JBADWU010000101.1 coordinate 12,751, forward strand.
AGATTATGGGTCTTGGCTATAGTGCTTTGCAGGAAACTTCGCGAGAATTGGGAACTACAGCCAACGATATGGTGAAGCCGACCATTTTCATTGAAACGGAAGTCGTGCGTATTGAAGAAAAACATATCATCGTTTGTACTGTAAAAGAAGGTAAAAACAAGCCCTATAAAACCATTGACGGAACGATTTGGGTAAAACAAGGTGCCGATAAAAGACGCATCACTGAAAATTCGGAAATCCTGTCGCTTTTTCAGACATTGGGGATTTACCAGCCTGACCTTCAACCAATTCAAGGAAGCAGTATTCGCGATATTGATACACTTGCCCTTGACCGCTTTTTTGATTCGGTTTACCATAAAGACATCAATGCTTTTGATGTGCCAGCCGACCGTGTTTTGAAAAACATTCACGTTACTGACGAAAACGGACAATTAACTACGGCAGGCATGATGTTTTTTGGGCGTAATCCGCAACAATGGTGTCCTTCATTTGCTATAAAAGCAGTGTGGTTTTTTGGTAGTTCGATTGCTGGAACTAGTTATCACGACAGCCGCGACATTGAAGGAACGATTCCTGAAATGTTCGATCAGGCCATGATGTGGCTGAAATCGTGCCTTAAACGTTCTCAAGAAGGACAGTCTTTCAATTCGATTGGTGAATTGGAAGTGCCGGAAGTGGTATTGGAGGAATTGCTTCAAAATGCGCTTGTCCATTTGGACTTGCTGAAACCCGCAGCCATTCGCATTCTTGTCTTCGATGATAGGATTGAAATCATCAATCCTGGCTGTTTGCCTAGCAATCAGACGATTGACGATGTTAAGTTTGGGAATTCTTTTATTCGCAATAAGACGCTTGCTGGTTTTGGCGTGAAAACTATGCCATATCGAGGTTTGGGGTCAGGAATTCCAAGGGTTATGGCAGAAAATTGTCATGTTGATTTTGTTGACAATAAAGACGGAAATCAATTCACCGCCTGTATTTGGCGCACTACCCAAAAGGCGGAAAACACTACCCAAAAGGCAGAAAACACTACCCAAAAGAAGTTGACTGATGTCCAAAAGAAAATCCTTGAATATTTGAAAACACATGCATTAGCTACAAGAAAGGAAATTGCTGATGAAATCGGAAGTGTAACTGAAGATGGCGTGAAATTCATTCTTGTCAAGTTGCAACGTGTCGGGTTGCTGAAACGTGTCGGGGGAAGAAAATTTGGTCATTGGGAAGTAATTGAAAATAATAAAGATAACTAATCATGTCCGAAACAACGAAAAACAAAATCAGTTATATCACACTATTTGTGATGATGTTCGGAAAGAGGCATGGACTTACCGAGTCGCAGGCTTTTCGCTATTTGAATTTTTACAAAGGAATACATCTGTTAGACAAATGTTACGGTGCCATGCACACACTCGATTTTGATGACATGATGGATGAGGTTACGGAATATTGTAAAAAAAATGGAGGACGATTGGCATGATTCTATACCATGGTTCAAATGTAAATATCGACAAAATCGACCTTGCAAAATCAAGACCTTATAAGGATTTTGGAAAAGCTTTTTATTTATCAGCCGATGAATCTCAGACATTGGAAATGGCGGCACATAAGGTCGAAGTGTTTGGTGGTGAGCCGATTGTGACAAGATTTATTTTTGATGAAAAACTAATGATTTCCAAAGAAATGAAAATTAAGACATTCAATTCATATTCAAAGGAATGGGCGGATTTTATCTTTGCAAACCGCAAAAAATCCAATCCTGTTTTTGAACATGATTTCGATATTGTTTACGGCCCAATTGCCAATGATAGTGTAGGAGAGCAAGTTGTGCTTTTGAAAGGTGGTTATATTGATTTCGATTTGTTTTTGGAAAGACTGAAATTTTTAAAAGGCATCACGTTTCAATATGCGTTTTGCACTGAGAAAGCAATACAAAATCTTATTAGGTTATGAATGTATCACAGAAAGCATTTGAAATGATGAAACTCGACATGACAAAAGAATTGATTGTCATGCTCATGGAAGAAGAAAACATGGAAATGGAAACAGCCATGAATGTGTTGTATTTATCTGAAACATACGAAAAAATGTCCAATCCAAATACGGGTTTGTATTATCAAAGTCCTGGATATGTGTATTCCATTTTGGATATGGAATTGAAAAACGGAAAACTTGAAGGATTGAACTAAATCTATACTATTATGACAATCAACGAATTAAACGAATCCATAGCGCGGTATAAGCAGGCTGCCACTGATGGCGATGCCGATGCGCAATACAATTTGGGCGTTTGCTACGAAGAGAGCAACGACTTTGAACATGCCGCCAAATGGTTGAAAAAGGCTGCCAAACAACACGGCGAAATCAGGTCGTACAATTTGGGTTCCTGCTATATGAAAGGCCTTGGCGTGGAACAAAGTTATCCCGAAGCCGTGAAATGGTTCAGGAAATCCATTGAGAAGAAAAAGTGATTGTTGAAATGGTTGATTATAAAGAGTTTATATTTCGTGATGCAACCATTGATGATGCCGCTTTTATAGCAAAAGTGGTTCTGTCGGCCATTGGGCGTTTTGATTTTGGAGCGCAAACGCCTGAAATCGAAGCCATACTGCAAAGCACCAAATCCATTTGCGCTATGGAAGACACGCTTTACTGCTATCGAAACACGCGCATTGCGGAACATGATGGAAAACCTGTTGGCGGTTTGGTGGCTTACGATGGTAAGGATTATGCCGCCATGCGCGAAAAGACTTTCCGAATCATCAAGGAAAGAAATGGCATAGATTTGAATGGTTCGGACATGGAAACACAACCAGGTGAATTTTACATTGATTCTTTGGCTGTAATTCCGTCGGAACGCGGCAAGGAAATAGGGAAGATGCTCCTGAAAGATATTGAACAACAGGGAATTGCAAAAGGACATTCTTGTTTTACGCTTATCGTGGATGCCACGCATCCGAAAGTGAAAGACTATTATGCAACGCTTGGTTTCGAAGCCGAAGAAACAATGAATGCCTTTGAAACTTGTTTCGTGAGAATGAAAAAGAAAACTAATAAATAACATAATATGAAGAAATTAGCATTACTTTTAAGCCTTTTGACATTTGTTTTTACAATGTCGGCGCAAGTTGAATATGTCTGCGATTTCAATGATTTTGAAATGGGGACGAGCAATATGAACGGTCAGCACGGCTGGCAGACCTCGCACATGTACACGGCAGGTTCGCCCGACTTTGATGTCGATTATGTTTCGGATGCCTTGATGACGCCTGACGAATCCATTGGCATTTGGTATGTCCACAGCGGTTCGGGCATTGGTCACATGGCAACGCGAAAAGCCACGCCCGATTTCGATTTCAATTTCCAGAATGGCGGCATCATCGACATTGAACTCGATATGCACCCAAGTTATTGGGGTACGTTCTTTGGCGTTGGCTATGATGCTGACGGCGATGGAAACATTTTGCCTTGGGCTGATAATCCTGTTGATGGCGGTGTTTTCCTTTATGCGCGTGTCGCTGATGGTACAGACAAATCGAGAGTGTATCTTCCTGACGGTTCGTATGTTGCGTTCGATTATACCGAGAATAACACTTTCAACCGTTACAAAATGTCGTTTGATTTTTCAGCATATAACGGACAAGGTTCCGTTACCGTTTTCGTGAAACCAGGATGTCAAGGTGAGTGGATTCAGCAGGCATCGTGTACGAATGTAAACATGCATTTGAATCCAGGTTCGGGCGGCATTGATGACTATCAGAAATGGGATGGCATTTTCTTCTATTGCTCGGGTTCGCATGGCGGATTCGATAATCTTGTTGTGCGTCAACAGGCCGAAGGTAATGTCCAGCTGATAGAAATGGAGGATATTCCTAACCAATTGGTTTATAACGACCCAATCACTCTCACTGCAAGTTCTACTTCAGGTCTTCCAGTGAGTTTTGAATTGATTGAAGGTCCGGCAACTTTGCAAGATAATGTCCTTACATTGACAGGTGAAACAGGCATCGTAAAGGTGAAAGCATACCAGCCGGGCGATGATTTGTGGTTGCCAGCTCCCGATGTCTTCAAGACTTTTGAAGTCGTTGACCCCGACCAATATGAACCGGAAGTGACGATTCGCCGCCCGTATGAAGGCACAAAGGTTTATATGGAAACGCTTCATCCTGTGATGCTTGTCGTTTCAGCTTACATTGAGCATCCTGAAGTCGTGAAGTTCACCAATGTGACTTGCAGCATCGACGGTCAAGAAATTGCGTTGCATACCGATTATCCTGATAATCCTGAAAACGGCTACTTATATAATGTTTGGACACCAAGTGCTTTCGGCTCTTACAATATGACTGTAACCATAACACAATCAGGTGGTAAGACTACGTTATTTAACAATTCATTTGAAGTGACAAATCAGATTGAAAGTACGATGGACATCCCGACTTTGCACGGTGATTTGGTTTGCACGCCATCAGCTCAGACTGTTCGCGGCGAATATGCGCTGCCATCACATGTCGGAGTCTTCAACAACATTATGGCACACTACGATCACAATTGTGTGAATGGCAACTGCGATGCATACGACAGAGTCGGCGGCGTTAGGGTCAGGAATTACCGTGGCGAATGGATGGAATTGTTCCGTTACATCACGCCTTTTGGCAAGCAGTGCGAAGATGATTTGGACATAACTGACTATACATCAGTGCTTCAAGGTTTGGTTGAATTTGAACTTTATTTCGAGACTTGGAGCGGTTCGGGTTACAATCCGAATCTGACATTCACTTATACGAAAGGCACGCCTGAGTATCTTTATGCCGATGTCAAGGAAATTTGGTCGGGCATTTTCAGTTTCGGCGATTATGCCAACCAGCAACCGGTTCCTGTTGTGGATTACGCATTTGGCGACAAGGTTCAGGCCGCTAAACTGAAAATCACGACCACGGGACACAACTGGAGCAGTGGTCAAAACGGAACGTACAACACGGGCAATGCGGCTGAATTTTACGAGGCGACACATCATATTTTAATCAATGGCGAAAACAAATACGACCAACATCTTTGGAGAACCTGCAATCCGAATCCGGCAGGGTGTTCGCCACAAAATGGCACTTGGACTTATAACCGTAGTGGCTGGTGCCCAGGCTCCATCGGTTTGGTCTGGGATTTCGATTTGACTGATTATGTGTCGAATAGCAGCGCGGAATTGTTCTATCAGTTTGATCCGACTTATCTCGATTATTGCCACCCGAACCATCCAGACTGCATCGATGGTGTGACCTGCACCGATTGCAGCGCACCCGATAATCCTGTTTTGCGTGTGGCCGGCAAAGTGATTACCTATAGTAATGATGAAGAAATGATTTTGAGTGTGAATCCGATTGAAACCGAACCATCATTTACGGCAAAATTGTATCCAAATCCTGCCAAAAACCAGTTGACCATCAACACGGACTATGAAAAAGGTGCTATCAGTGTGCTGATTGTCAATATGCAAGGTCAGGAAGTGATGTATTTCACCGTTGAAGGTCAACGCACAATTGATGTGAGCAAGTTGCCAGCCGGCATTTATACGGTTAAGATGTTGGGCGGTTGCGTGGAGACTCAGAAACTCGTGATCGAATAAACGTTTTTTTTTAATTTAATACATTATGTTTCAGCGTATTATTAGGGCTTGTGTGAAATTAGTCCAGAAATGGCTGCCCGAGCCTTTCATTTTTGCGGTCATCTTGACCCTTGTGGCAATTGTCATTGCCATTCCGGTCTGTCATCAAACACCAGTTGAGGTCGTCGAACACTGGGGCAATGGCGTTTGGTCCTTGCTGACTTTTGCCATGCAAATGGCTTTGGTTTTGGTCAGCGGTTCAGCTTTGGCGGCTGCGCCAGCCATTAAACGCGGCATCAGCGCATTGGCAGCAAAACCGAAAACTCCTGCTGGTGCAATTGCCTTGGTTACAGGTATTTCTGCCATTGCTTGCTGGTTGAACTGGGGCTTCGGCCTTATCGTTGGCGTCATTTTTGCCAAAGAAATTGCCAAGAAATTGAAAGGTGTCGACTACCGTCTTTTGATTGCTTCGGCTTACAGCGGCTTCGTGGTTTGGCACGCTGGTCTTTCCGGCTCCATTCCGCTTACTTTGGCCTCAAAGGAAAGCAACTTGGAGAAGGTTACCAATGGCGCTCTCATCGATCCTTTGCCAATCACCCAAACCATTCTTGACCCGCATAATTTAATCATGGTGGTCGTGGTGATCGTTGCCATCGTGATTGTCAACGCTTTAATGCATCCAAAAGGGGACAATGTCGTGTGCATTGAACCTTCTTTGCTGTACGAAGAAGATACGAAAACGGTTGAAAAGGCTACTACACCTGCCGAAAAAATGGAGAACAGCCGCGTCTTGAGTTGGATTATTGCTTTACTTGGATTTGCCTATCTTATTATACATCTGTTCTTTAGGGATGGTGCTTTCGATTTGGGAGCCGTCATTATGCTGTTCCTGTTTTTGGGTATTGTTTTGCATGGAACGCCATTGGCATACGTGCGTGCTTTCGGAAAATCCGTATCGGGTGCCGCAGGCATCATTCTGCAATTCCCATTCTATGCTGGTATCATGGGCATTATTACTGGTGTTGGCGCATCGGGCATTTGCCTTGGCGAAGTCATCAGTAATGGATGCGTAGCCATCTCAACGCCAAAGACTTACCCATTGTTTACTTTCCTTTGCGCTGCCATTTTGAACATGTTTGTTCCTTCGGGTGGCGGTCACTGGGCAATCCAAGCTCCGATTATGTTTACCGCTGCCGCCACTTTGGGCGTCGACCCAGGTCTGACGGGTATGGCCATCTCATGGGGCGATGCCTGGACCAACCTGATTCAACCATTCTGGGCTTTGCCTGCTTTAGCCATCGCTAAACTCGATGCCAAAGACATCATGGGCTTCTGCATTATCGACCTGTTTGTCACGGGTTTAATCATTTGCGGTGGCTTGCTGATTTGGGCGTAAATCCGAACAAGATTGTTTTTTGATAGAATCGAATTTCGAAATCTATAGAAATGAAAGCCATTTTTGCCTTTATTTTGCAATTATGGTTCGGTCTTTTTCTTTTCTAATTCTGCTGCTGAATGTGCCAATATAACTGTCGTTTTCGTGTCGGTTCATGCCAGTGTATTCCAAGGAACTGTCTTCGTATCGCCTGAATTTCAAGATGGCATCGTTCATCTGTATGCTGTTGAATACTCCGACATTGACTAAAAGCTCAAAGTCTGGAATTGTTAGAGCAGTAACGCGCAGAAACAGTTCTGGTTCTAACTTGCGAATGATGTCAGTCAGGGCTTCTTCGCGATAATCGGTCAGGTACATGAATATTGGGATTCGGGTGGCGAATTTCATCAGTTTTTCCTGTATGAGTTTTCGCTTACTTTTGTATTCCTTTTCTTCATCCGACAGTTGCTTTTTCTCATGGGCAGTCAGCTTGTCGCCTTTCTTTTTCAAATTCTTGATTTTCTCCGCTTTGTTGACGATGGTCTCTATGATATCGCCGCCTAATGCCCTGAAACCTTCGATTTTCATTATTGCATTGAACGCTTCTTGATTGTTCAATACGCAGTTTAAGGTTAAGTTGTCAACATTCACTAAAGTTGCACTGTTCCATCGTCGTGCCAAAAGTGTTGCACTTGTTCCATTGTCAACAAAATCAAGTATTTCCGTAGCATTGACGATTTGCATGCTACTGCCGTCGAATTGCAGGATGGGCAAAAAACTGATAAACTCATCAACTTTTTGCGTGGCGTTTTTGCGCGTGTCGGTACTGAGTTTATTGGCATAACTTACGATTTGCCGCAAGGCTCTATTTGGCGCAAAGTCAAACACATAACATGTGCTTTTCTGTATGATTTGTGTTTTTTGCTGGGCATCTTTTATTGTCCAAGGCGATTGCACCCTGAAAGCTGATTGGAAATAAGTTTCAGGCGAAGCGCAGTTTCTGAGCATCAATATTCCTGATAATGGCTTGATGGTCACGCCTGTTGTTAGTTTGCCGCAAGTCAAGATGATGGTCTTTGTCAGTACGGGATTGTCGCCCATTGCTTTCCTTACAGGAGTTAAAGCGTCGAGACCAACACCAGCCTGAATACCGCTACAGTTTACAATGTTGTAGTTCTGATAGAAATTGTTTGCCGGGCGTTTCAGCAGATTTTCCATGGCATCGCACGATGCGACACTATACATGAACCATAATGTGTGATTGCACAAATCCAAAAGGCGGCTGTCGTCGTAGGGGAGGCTTCTGATTTAGAGGCGAATTGCTGTCGTTGAAGATAGATGCTTTGCCGCGAATGATGTCCAACCATTTTTGTACGGCATTTTCGTGGACAAAGCGTGCAGTGTTTCCTTTTCCTTCGGCACGGAAAAACTCGTTCAGGTCGAATTCATTCATGTCGTATTGCTCGATGAGGTTGCCCAAATCGTCGGGCATCTGGTAAGTCATGAGAACCATTGTCGGCAGTTCTTCGTATGGGTTGTCGGGACCTTGCCAGGTGTCTTTTGCGTTTTGCTCGTCCTGGTAAGTCCAGTTGAAAATCTGGTCTTCCAAAAACTCGCCTGTGGCAATGGCGCGGAATGGGGTGCCGCTTAGATAAAGGTAATGGTTCCCAGTAATGGGCATCAGTTCTTCATCGAAAAGCGTTCCGCTTTCCGTGTCGTATCCGTCTTCTTGCAGCAATTCGTTCATTTCCTTGATGTCTTGTTTCGACTGGCTGTCGCCGATGTCCAACAGGTTTTTGGCGTTATCGTTCCAAGCTCCGAAGTGATATTCGTCCAAAACAATTAAATCCCACTGAATGGCGTGAACCCACTCGTTTTTGCTTTTGATGCCGCCATTGCTGTTTCGGCCCAAATAATCCTGAAACGAACCAAAACAGACAATGGGTTTTGCCAGATCCAAATCATCGGGCGAGCCGCCATCATGGGAACTGAAGAACTGCCAACCTTCAAAATCAACATGTTGCAATAGATCGTCACGCCACGAACCTTCGACGGCGGGCTTGAAAGTGAGCACCAAAACGCGCTTTGCCTGCATCTTTTTGGCCAACTGATAAGCCGTGAAAGTCTTACCGAATCTCATTTTTGCGTTCCAAAGGAAATGTGAAGGCTTATCGCTTTTCCCGGCTTCTTTCATGAAATATTCGTATGTCATTTCCACGGCAGCCGACTGTTCATCGCGCATCTTGAAATCGAGTGTGCGCCTTAGCTCCATAGTAGTGCGGTGTTTCACAGCCATGTATGCAGCTTTTACCTCTTGCAACGTGCAGCGGAACCATTCGCCGGCTGGGTTTTCGAAGCCGTTTTTGCGGAGCATTTCGTGAACGGCATGGTCGCGGAAATAATCGCCGCTGCCATCATCGTAGAATGCTTTGTCCGACCATTCCAAACGGTAGGTTTTGTTTGGCGTTATGATGGGATGCTGTTCCTCGATGCGCACGTTGACATCTTCACGCGTAGTGTCGCCAATTTTGAGCAGACCAGGATATTGAGTGTCGCTATAGGCGTAAATCTGCGGCGTAAAACGCTTGTATTCAGGTAAAATCTCTTGTTGGGTTTTCATTTTTTTCTTTTTTAATTCAATTTTTTTGGGTTTTGAAGAGTCGTTTTTCCAGAAAAAGAATTACTTTTGCAATCGGAATAACGGCAAAATGCCATTAAATAACATCAAATTGCAATCGGAATATGGCACAAACAGCAATGACAATCCGTCTTGACGAAGCGACGAAAAAGGAATTTGCAAGACTTTGCGACGAGTTTGGTTTAAGTGTAAATGCAGCCATCAATGTATTTATCAAGGCTGTCATCAACACGGGCGAAATACCATTCAAAATCGGGAAGCCGCACAACGACGATGTCACAAAAAAAGCACTCGCATCGTGGGCCGCCATCCGTCAACGCGCCGAAGCAGACACTTCTCCTGAATTGACCTTGGACGAGATTAACGAAGAAATCAGGCTTGCTCGTGAAGAACACGACAAACGGAATGCACTATGATTTACGCTGTAATAGACACCAATGTCTTCGTCGCAGCAGCTTTGACACATAATCCCAACTCTCCAACAGCAAGAATAGTTGACGGACTATTTCTGAGTGAATTTGTCATTTTGTACGACGACGACATTATTTGCGAATACAGGGAAGTGCTTTCCCGCAAACGATTCAATATCAGCGAAGAAGAAATCGACAATCTGATTGCTTTTGTCACAAGCAAAGGCATTTCTTCCGAGCGTTTGACATTCGGGCAGCCTATGCCCGACGAAAAAGACCGCATCTTCTACGAAATAACCCTCAGCCGCGACGATTCCTTCCTCGTCACGGGAAATCTCAAACATTTCCCGAAAGAGCCAAGGGTAATCTCTCCCGCCGAAATGGTGGAAATCCTTAATTCTCAAAGAAAATAACTCTTCAGTATTTCAAAGAACAATTTTTATTTTCATTACGTCATATCTGACGTTTCCTTTTCTTTCCTTTATCGAAATTAATAATTGTATTGTCTATCTTTAAGTCTGTTCCGTCAAATTCGATAGTTATGATTTCTGCAATGATAGTTCTGCTAACCTTCAATGCCGTTTGATAGGGCACCCCAAGGAAACAATCGTTTCCTCCTTGTTGTAATTCGCATGTGACTTCCACACTTTTTCCATTGAAAACCAGCAACAAGCGGCGGTTTTTGATTTGGAAAAACAAAGGACAATTTTTCTTACTAGGTCCCACTTCCCAAATGGCCCTTTTCAATGCGTCTCTCTTGCATGTAACTAAAAATCCATTTTCCATCATTCCATCGGTTTTATCATCGATTCTATGAAGTTGATTTCGTCTTCTGTCAAGCCGTATTTCTCGTAAAGCATCTCGTCTGTCCACGGATGGGAAAAGTCTTGGAGAGGAACGAATTGATAAACTTTTGATACAACATGGTGACTGACTTTTTTCAAAAACATTAACAGATGGAAGAACTTAGTATTCATATATGAAATGACGTTTTCGGCTTCCTCTTTTGTTTCATAGTAACCTGCACATAAAAAAGTTTCAGTGCATACTGTATTTGGCAAGCCAAGGAAAGGCTTTAGTCTTTCTCTGTGCCAATCAAATCCATTATCTAAAACATTTGATACATAAACCTTGTACTTGCCAATTTTTTCAGCATTAGTTGGAAATGGGTAATTCGCAGGCACATATCTATTTTCGGTTTTATATTTATAAGTACCAATTATTGTTATTCCCTTAGTAATTGGATTCTCAAAAATAGGAGGCAAATTGTATTTTGACGGATCGTTAAAGAAATCTGTTCGTAATCCAAATGGTTTTAATCCAGAGACAATGACTGAAAACGACTTTTCATGAAATTTTTGTACTTTTCGAAGGATAGGAATTGCTTCGTTGATTCTTATGAAGGTGTCTGCATCTTTTTCAAGTAATGGCCGTTTTAAATGAGAAGTAATTTTGTTTCCACTATGACAATAGACATCACAATCATCATGTTTATCCCTTTCCCAACGGAAATAGCAAACACCACCAGCAATTCTTGTATCAGGGAAACAATCTGAACCTTTCTCAAAATCATGCAGTTCTGTTATCCTATCATCATTTAGCATATCTCTTCTAAAAACATCAAGACCTTTGCCTCCTGCAAACCATCTTGAAGGAATAATCATTACAAGATAGCGGGGTTGCAGTTTTATTGATTGAAGTACAAAATGATGGTAAATTGGAGATGCTCTTGCAAAAGCTCCGGAATCGCTCATCTGATACGGTGGGTTTCCAATAATGACATCGAATTGCATATTCTTGAAAATTTCGTTTAAGTTTTTGTGAATGAATGGATAAGCATAGTTTTCAATGGTTTCGATACGGTCGTATTGCGCACGGTTGGCTCCGCATTGCTTGCATTTCCCGTTTTCCCAAATGTGTTCGCATCGCATGTAACGCACGTTGCCTTGCTCGTTTTCGAAGCAATTGGTCACGGAATATTTTCCTGCCGCGTTTTTCGCACAGTATAAGGTGCGACGGCTCATGTCGGATGTAAGCCGCGTGAGGGCAATGCCGAACAACTGGTTTTTCATAATGTGGTCGATTCGTTCCTGCAAATCAGGGATTTGCGTTTCCAAACCTTTCAGCAGCCTTTTGGCAATTTCGCGGAGGAAAACGCCGCTTTTGCAGCAAGGGTCTAAAAATCGGGTTTGCGGATTGCTGAAAAGTTCCTGTGGCAAAAGGTCAAGCATCTTGTTGGCGAGTTCGGGCGAGGTGAACACCTCGTCGCTGCTGAGGTTAGCCAGACAGTTCAGGATGTCGGAAATGGCGCGTTCAGTCTTCATAGGTGTGGATTTTGGTGTAATGCACTAAGGGAAATTCGCGTATGGGTTCGTCAAACTGCTGGGCATCGCCGTTCTCGTCAAAAAGTGAATACTGGTGTTCCTTTTTTACGAGGAAATCAAACTGGTAATCACGGCGTTGCACTTCGTTCCCAATGAAAGTCCATTCGCTGAAAACGATTGGTTTGCCATCGGAAGCCTTGTAAGTCAGGGCATCGCCTTGGACTATGTTGTGCTGCAAGAGATAGCGAAGGTTTAAGGCGAAATCGTCTTTCTGTGCCAGTGAAGGTGCCGTTTGGCGGGTTTCATTGATTGTGAAGTCAAGAAGGCGTTGCCGACAGTTTTCGGCGTTATCGCTCAGTAGTTCAATGCCGTAGATACTGCTGACGGCTTGAAGCAGGTATTTTTCAAATTCGTTTGTACGGCTGTAACGGTTGTTGACGATGGCAAGTTTCCGCCGCAGTATCTCGATGAGGAAGTTCCCGTCGCCGCAGGCAGGCTCCAGGAAACGGCTTTCGATGCGCTCGGTTTCGTTTTTCACCAAATCGAGCATCGCATTCACTTCGCGTGGATTGGTGAACACTTCGCCATGGTCAGCCACCCGCTGTTTCGATTTAATTTGCTGGTTTTCTGGCATTATGTGTGGTTTTAGGTGCGTCTGCCATTTTCCCTAAAACCTTGCAAGCCAAGCACCCCGAAAAGGAACGTGGACGAAACTTATCCACATTCCGGGTGCTTGGCCTGACCCTGTCTATCAGATAAGAACGTCCACGTTGTACGCGGACGTTCACTGTTACCTTCTAATAGACATTTCCTATGCGGCCAAGCTTTGGAATGATTTCAGAATAGCAGCAAACGCTATTTTATTATTATGTCAATTATAATTGTCTGTCAGTTTTGTGCTTGTTAGTTGATTGATTATCAATGATGTTTTTTATATACTGTTCAAATTCTCCTCGATTTCCGGCGATTCGTACTTTTGCCTTAATTGTGAAACGGACGGTTTCACAAATGTAAGTTCCTGATTATTTTCGCGATAAACTGCATCATGAGTCTGCAATTCCTTGTCGTAAATCCCTTGATTTCAGGATACATAACCTGTTTGCGGCAAGTCTGAACTCTTTATTTCGGTTTATTCGGTCACCTGTCCTCTTAGACAAATCGTATTTGGGTAACTTGCTTGTTCCGAGTTTCTTTCTATTCCACCATAATCCTAAGTATCTCGGCATCGGTTTCCTTCATGCCGTTGCGGCCGAGACGTCCGATGTGCTGGATGGTCTCTTCCACGTCGTTGCCGACGATGCCGTCGCCGCCGAGAAGCTGATTGTGGGTCTTGCTCATCTCGTAGCCGAGGATGCCTGCATCGACAGCCATGGCGATTTTGCCTGCGCACGATGGCTTGGCGCCGTCGCAAACGATGCCGGCGGCCATGCCCACGGCATTCTCCAAGGTGTGGTCGATGGTCTCAAGGTCGGCACCCATCAGGTAGGCGATGCCGCAACCTGCGGCGCAACCTGCGCTGACAGCACCGCAATAGGCTGACAGACGGCCGATTCCGGTCTTCTGATGAATGGTGACCAAGTCGGAGAAGGCGACGGCACGGATGGTGCGTTCTTCGTCAACCTTGTATTCTTCGGCGTAGGCGAGCACTGGCAGACAAGCCGTCATGCCTTGGTTGCCGCTGCCCGAATTGATGATGACTGGCATCTCGCAGCCGCTCATGCGGGCGTCGCTGCCTGCTGCCGCCCATGCCCTGGCTCTCAGACGGACGTCGTTGCCGTAGCTGAGCAAGGTGCTGCCGATGTTGGCGCCCCAGTTGTTCTTTAGGCCTTCTTGCGAGATGGCTTTGTTGCAACGGATTTGCGGCTCGATGAGCGGACGCAAGTCGTTGAGGTCGACGGTGTTGGCGAAGTCGAATATCTTGGCCATGTTCAAGCAGCTGCGGTCGGTGAGGTTGGCGTTGGTGCTGGTGTCTTCGCTTTCAAAAAGCACTTCGTTGTCCTTTTCAATCTTCACAATGTTGGTGTGGAAGCCTGCAATTCTGACGCTTGAGGAATGTTCGCCATCGTAAAGCGTGACGGTGACATCGAGGCGGGCAATCAGGTTCAGCGGGACTATGGTCATCAGGATGGTGTCGAGGAAATGCTGGATCTCCTTTTTCTGTTCCGGCGTGACGCTGGCAATGACTTCCAGAGCCTTGTCGGGATTGCCGGCCACGATGCCTGCTGCAACGGAGGCTTTCAGACCTTTCAGACCGCCCGTGTTCGGAACGATGACGCTCTTCACGTTTTTGATGATGTTTCCACTGGCTTGAATTTCAACTCTTTTCGGTTCGCTGCCCAACACTTTGCGTGCCTTGGCGGCGGCGTAAGCCAGACAAATAGGTTCGGTGCAGCCCATGGCTGGCACTAATTCTTCCTTGAGAATGTTAAGATAGGAATTGTAACAACAATCGCTTTTTTCCATTGTGACTAAAAATTTTCGCAAAGATAGGAAATTATCAACTACGGATTTGATAGTTTGAACGGATTTTATTTTTATCGAACCACTTTAAATCGAACACGGATTTAGCGGATTGACACGGATTGATTTTTTAAGAACCGCAGATTTCGCTGATTACACTGATTTTTAACCAATTACAGATATAACAGATTACACAGAATTTTTAGATGCGCAAGCGCATAAATTGACACGGATTGGCTGACGCGAAGCGTCATTGACTTCGTCGAATGCAGAGCATTTCCCGCGAAGGCGGGAATCTCGAAATTTACTCAAATTTACTCCGAATTTACTTTCTGCCGCCTTGGCGGAATGTGATTTTCAGAACCGCAGATTTCGCTGATGACGCTGATCTTATACGGATTAAATTTCAAGGTCGTTATATGCGTGGTGGCACAAATATCATTTTTTATTTCCTAATTCACAAAATGCAAACCGAATCAGTAAGGATTTTCCGTAGGATTTTTTGTAAGGATTTTGAGCAAAGCGACCCCAAATATCGAAATGCGTTCGCTTATTTTTAGTAGGATTTTCAGTGTGGATTTTTTGCAGGATTTTGAAAAAATCTCCAACAAAAATCCTAACTGAAAATCTCTCTGAAAATGTTTCTACGATCCCTTTTCATACGGGTCGGGCAACGCCCTCAAAATCTCAACTGAAAATCTTTCTGAAAATCTTAACTGAAAAACATGCTGTGTTTTTTGATTATGGTTGTGCTTTGATTTTTCATGCTTGCGAACGGCTAAAATCATGGGCATGTTCTTCGATTTTTTCTTCGGTCAATGTCCCATTTTCCCAAAGTTCATCTTTCATGCGCTCAAATTCAGCAAGATAGAACTGTTGCAATGCCTTTTTTAAGCGCTCTTCCGATGAAGGTGTTGTGTTGAAATTCAAGATGCTCAACAAATGCAATTGCATCGGATTCAGTCCGGTCAGTGGTTCTCGTTGTCTAAGTGTCTTTGTCATAATAATAATGGTTTGCAATGGCAAAATTGCAATTTTTTCAGAAATTATGATTCATTTGCGGGAATTTGTGTTTTTATTCAAAATCCTCAATCAACTGTTTGATTTCATAAAATCCTGAATAACGCTTTTCGTTTGCATCGTAATTCAAGATGTTTCCTTGCTGGTCTACAAAAATTGAGTACGGAACATAATTTACTCGGTTGTAATTGTTTAGTACTTTACTTAGGCTTCT
Organism: Candidatus Limimorpha sp.; assembly: GCF_056203535.1. Lineage (NCBI taxonomy): Bacteria > Pseudomonadati > Bacteroidota > Bacteroidia > Bacteroidales > Candidatus Limimorpha > Candidatus Limimorpha sp. Next base: position 28,785 of record NZ_JBADWU010000101.1, read on the forward strand.
GTTGGCAACCGTTTTATCTATTATTCCACCAAGAGATTCCAATTCTATCAGTGTGATGTTTTTGAGCAGGTCATCGGGAATCCCGTTCAATGTTCCGAAATACAGAAATACGAATCCGATGTCTTCCTTTGGATTGGAAAGATATGGAATGACTTGTTCCTTAATGGTATTTTGGGTGGCGGCACACCATGAAGTGCCGACAAAGATAATCGTGGCTTTATGATTGGCAATGGTTTCTGAAATAGCGTCAAAGTCAGGAGAGTTTGTGCTTTTTTCATTGCAAGACTGACAAGTCGCAAATGAAAGGAATAGAAATGCAATTGTGATAATGTTTTTCATTTTAGTTTTTATTTTTATGTTGCAAAAGTACTTGCAATTTTGTTTTCTCGCTACATTTTGATTCATCAGTTTTCGGCTCACCAAGCGTAAACCGAAAACCGATAACTGATAACCGTAAACCGATAACTGAAAACCAAAAAAACAATCAATTGCTTCTCGAAACTTCCACCAGTCCGATTTCCACATCGTTGTTCTCGCTGATGATTTCAATCCAGGTGTTGTCCTCGCTGAACCACTTGTACTGTGCGCCAATGCGGAAGATGAAGGTCTTTTCTTCCTCGTTGTCGGGGATAGGCAGCACGAAACCGCCGTTTTTGCCACCTTCGCCGCCGAAGGAGACAATCATCGGGAAGGTCTTTTCGGGATGTGGGTTGCGCACCTTTATTATAATGTAGTTGCTGCGGCGCACGCCAATCTCAATCTTGTTGAAATCGAAGCGTTTTGGTGTGCCGGCCGTTAGGGTGATATATTCGTTGTTCAGTTCATAGAGTTTGTTAGCCTCGATGATTTCGCTGATGCGGGCAATCATTTCGGTAGGGTAGGTCTCGAGGTTCAGTTCCTCGGCCTTGGTGTAGGCTTCAATGGCCTTGTCGAAGACATTAGCTTTGAAGTTGGCGTCGCCATCCTTGATGAAAGCGTTGTATTGTACGCGCAGCGCAGCGATGCGGTCGTCTTCAAGTTTCTGTGCGGCGGCAAGCTGTGTCGTGGCGGCTTCGTCGTTGGGCTTGTAGGTGAGGGCTTCACCGAATTTGGCGATGGCCGTAGCGTAGTCTTGTGCAGTCACGGCCTGTGTGCCGGCAGCCATGGCATTGTCGTAATGCTGCTGCAGTTCGGCGGCCTGCTGTGCGAAGATGTTGTCGATTTCCTTGATCTTAGCCGTTGCCGTGGCGTTGCCTTCATCGATGGCGAAGACTTCCTGATATTTCATTTTTGCGGCGGCATAATCCTGATTGCCAAACAATTCGTTGGCAGCAGTCAGGATGGCGCTGATGTTGGCTTGGCGTTCCGCTTCGGCGGCGGCGAGGGCGGCCTGACGTGCGGCTTCTTCCTCGGCAGCGATGCGAGCGGCTTCTTCAGCAGCCAGACGCGCAGCCTCTTCTTCAGCGGCAATGCGAGCAGCTTCAGCCTCGGCAGCAAGACGGGCGGCTTCCTGTTCGGCGGCGATACGTGCAGCCTCGGCTTCGGCGGCCAGACGTGCTTTTTCGGCTTCTTCGGCAGCGATGCGGGCTGCCTCTTCAGCGGCCAGACGAGCGGCTTCTTCTTCGGCGGCAATGCATGCAGCCTCGGCCTCGGCAGCAAGACGTGCTCTCTCGGCTTCTTCGGCAGCCAAACGGGCGGCTTCGGCATCTTGTTCTTCAATCAAAGGATTGAGGCGGGCGATCATGTCGTTGGCGTAGGCATCGCCTGGGACGACGGTCAATGCGCTCTGGAACTGTGCCTTAGCTTCCTTGTAGGCTTTGTTTTCGTAATATTGTTCTGCTGAAGCGATGATGCTCTCGTATTGGTCTTTCTGGGCTTTCAGTCCCTGCCATTCGCGTTGTTTTGCCAAGGCTTGGGTGTCGTTGGGGAAAAGTTCCAGTGCTTCGCCGAGTTTGCTGATGGCGGCATCGTAGTTTTTGCGCAAGGCGAGGTTGTCGGCATCGGCGACGAGCTTGTCGAAACGGTTCACCTTGTCGGTGTAAAGCTGTTTCTGCCGACGGGCTTCGGCCAGTTTTTCCTTGGGCAGCTTGTCGTTAGGGAAGATGCCGATGGCGGTCTCAAACTGCATGATGGCGGCATCGAAATTCTCTTCTGCCAGAAGGCTTTCGCCCTGACTCATAGCGGTATCGAAGGCATCCTGCTTGTCTTTGCGTTCTTGCAGAATGGCGCGGATGGCTTCGGCCTGTGCGGTGACGTATTTGTCGTTGGGGAATACGGCCAAGGCCTTTTCGTATTCAGCCAAAGCCTCTTCGTAGCGTTGCTGGCCGTTGAGGATGTCGCCTTCGTCCAAATGGGCGTAAAAAATCTCCTGACGCTCACCGTCTTCCTGGATTTTCTTCACGGCCTCGTTCAGCTTCTGCTTGGCGGTGGGGTCGTTGGCTTTCTGCTTGAGGGCCATCTCGTAATAAGTCTTGGCGCTGATGTAGTCTTTTGCGCTGAATTTGTCATTGCCTTTCTTCATCAACGACTCGTAAGTCTCTGTGGTTTGGGCCAAAAGGGGAGTGGAGCAGGCGACAAACGCGCCTAAAAGCATGGAGAATATGATGTGTTTCTTCATTTTCTAAATAGGTATATCTTTCGGTTAACGGCGATTCTTCTTTTTTATTATAGAAATTGTTAAAAAATAAAATTGGACATAAGGTTGCGAGGTTGCGAGGTTGCGAGGTTACGAGGTTGCGAGACTGCGAGGTTGCGAGGTCGCGAGACTGCGAGGTTGCGAGGTTGCGAGACTGCGAGATGACGAGATGTCTCGCGTTCCCGCGTTCCCGATGCCTCGTATTCGTTATGTAAATTGATTATACTCATTGACTTGTTTTTCCGTCTTTAATTGTGATGGTTCGGTCCGACATTTCGGCCAATTGCGGATTGTGTGTCACGATGACGAAAGTCTGCTGCATCTCGTCGCGCAAGCGGAAAAACAGCTGGTGCAGTTCCTGTGCCGATTTCGAGTCGAGGTTGCCCGAAGGCTCGTCGGCAAGGACCACGGCGGGGTTGTTGATCAGGGCGCGTGCCACGGCAATGCGCTGCTGCTCGCCGCCCGAAAGTTCCGATGGCTTGTGGTGTTTTCTGTCGGTAAGGTTCAGGTATTCAAGCAGTTTCTCGGCGCGTGCCACGGCTTCTTTCCTTGATGTGCCGCCGATGAAGGCAGGAATGCAGATGTTCTCGATGGCGGTAAACTCAGGCAGAAGGTGATGGAACTGGAACACGAAACCGATTTTCTGGTTGCGGAAGGCAGCCAAGGCGGTGTCGTTGAGTCTGCTGACCTCGGTTCCATCTATTATGAGTTGTCCGCAGTCGGCTTTGTCCAGCGTCCCGATGATGTGGAGTAGGGTAGACTTGCCTGCCCCCGAAGCGCCCACTATGCTCACGATTTCTTTTTTAGCAATCTGTAAGTCAATGCCTTTGATGACTTCCAGCTTGCCGAAAGACTTGTATATGCCTTGTGCTTGAATCATTTTTGCCAATTTGGGCGCAAAGATAGTGAAAATCGGGTTAGGACATAAATCTTACATGAATCTTTCGTGTTGGATATTTGGACATTTGGATATTTGGACATTTGGACACTTGGACATTTAGACATTTGGATACTTAGACATTTAGACATTTGGACGCTTTGACATTTGGGCATTTGGACAAATTACTGACGGAAAATCGATGCATCAGTACATATATTGAAATCTTTTTTATTTTTGCAGAGATTAAAATTCAATCTTATGTTTGATACATCTATTTTTTCTCCTTGGGTGTTGTTCACTGATTTGGGGCTTATCATGTGCCTTCTTCTCGTTGGAAAACTGATTCGTGCAAAAGTGAAAATCGTTCAGAAACTCTTCATTCCGCCGAGCATGATTGCCGGTGTGTTGGGACTTGCATTTGGTCCGAATGGTCTTGGTTGGCTGCCGTTTTCAGGTTCCATCGGCGTTTATCCGGCCATTCTGATTGCCGTGGTCTTTGGTGCGCTTCCATTGTCTTCACCGGCTTTTAAGGTCAAGGAAGTGGCGGGCAGGGTAGGGCCTTTGTGGGTCTATTCCCAGTTCGGCATGTTGTTTCAGTGGGCGGTGATGGGCCTTTTCGGCTTGTTAGTGATGAAAGCCATTTGGCCGAATTTGAATGATGCTTTCGGCGTGATGCTGCCCACGGGTTTCTACGGCGGCCACGGGACGGCGGCGGCCATCGGCACTGCTTTCAATGGCCTCGGCTGGGACGAAGCGGGAAGCCTCGGCATGACTACGGCCACCATCGGCGTGATACTGGCCATAATCGGTGGCTTGCTTTTCATCAAAATTGCGGCTAAAAACAAACAGACTTCCTATATTTCCGATTTCGGCGACCTGCCCAATGAATTGCGCGACGGGCTTATGCCCGAAGAAAAGCGTGAACCTTTGGGAATTGCCACAACATCTCCTATTTCCATCGATTCGCTGACTTTCCATTTCGCCTTGGTGATTGTCGCGGCGTTTGGCGGTTATCTGGTCAGCAAAGGCGTGAAACTTTGTTATCCGAAATTGGAACTTCCTGTTTTCAGTTGCGCTTTCATTGTCGGCCTTCTGATGAAGCTGATATTCAACAAAACCAAGGTTTCGCGCTATATCGATGGTAAGACGGCAAGTAGTATCAGCAGTTTCGCCACCGACCTTCTTGTCGCTTTCGGAATCGCTTCCATCAAACTTGATGTCGTGGTGAAATATGCAGTTCCTCTTCTTGTGCTGCTTGCGGTCGGAACTATCGTTACGGTGTTCACGGTTTTCTATTTTGGCCGTCACCTGATGAAAAAGGATTGGTTCGAGAAATCGATATTTGCATGGGGCTGGTGGACGGGCACCATGGCCATGGGCATTGCGCTTTTGCGTATCGTCGACCCGAAAATGGCATCCAAAGCCCTCGATGATTATGCGCTCGCTTATCTGCCTTGCGCTCCCGTCGAAATCGTGCTGATTTCCTTGGTGCCTTTGATGTTTGCCAATGGTCAAGGCCTGTGGATGATGCTGGTTTGCCTTGCCATATCGCTCGTCTTGCTGTTTTTGGCACGCTGCCTCAAATGGTGGATTCCGAAAAATGATTTAATGTCGAATAAATAAACTTAATGAGAATGAAACGTTTTTATTTGTTTTTTGTGGCTTTGATGTTTTCAAGCGCACTTTTTGCCCAGCAGGATACTTTGCCGGCTCCATCGGTCTATCGCGTTAATGGCGTGTCGTTCAAGATGGTAAGGGTCGAAAAAGGTGACTTCTGGATGGGTGCGCAGCATCTTGATACTGCCGATTTCAATTACGACAGGCTTTCGCAAAGTGATGAATTGCCGGTGCATAATGTGAAGATTAAGGAAGATTTTTATATCGGTCAGACCGAGGTGACGCAAAAACTTTGGAAGGCCGTGATGGGTAGCAATCCGAGTAAGAAAAAATGTCCGAAACGCCCTGTGGAAAATGTGTCGTATTATGACATTCAGGAGTTTCTCGTCATTTTGGACAGTTTGACAGGCATGAAATTCCGCCTTCCGACCGAAGCAGAATGGGAATATGCGGCACGCGGCGGTAAAAATTCGCGTAACTATATTTTTAGTGGCAGTAAGGAGGCTGAGCGCGTGGCTTGGTTTACCGAAAATGCCCGCAAGACAAAGAAAGTCGGCAAACGAAGCCCCAATGAATTAGGCATTTACGATATGTCGGGCAATGTGTGGGAATGGTGCGATTCGCCCTATCGCTTTTACGATGCCAAACGCAATGCTAACTTGGGCCGTGACGGGCAGATGTATTGCATCCGAGGCGGTGCCTGGCAGTTGCCGAAGACGGCCTGTCGCGTGACTTGGCGCGGCAAACGTATGCCCGATTCGGGCAATTCATTCGGTGGTTTCCGCTTGTGCCTCGATTCAAAGTATGTCAAGGAGGAAACGCCTGAACCAGAAATGATTAAGGCCGCTGATGAAACGCAGGAAGCCGTTGAGCCGAAAATGTCGAAGAAAGAAAAACGCGAGGCAAAAAGAGCAGCGCGTAAGGCTGCAAAAGAAGCAGAAAAAGCACAGGAAAACACGGACGAAGGTAAGGAATGAAATCCTTTTTCAAAATAGCGTTCTTTCTTTTTGCCTTTTTGCCTTTGGTGGCATTGGGGCAGCAGGTGCGCGTTGATGGCGAAAAGACTTTGTCGTTTCCTTGGGCTGGTGGTTTGAATGCCTGTCAGTTCGGCTCCATCGACCTTGATTTTGATGGCAAAAACGACTTGGTGGTTTTCGACCGTCAGGGCAATTGCTTGTCGTGTTTTGTAAATCGTGGTGGACTTGGTGAGATTTGTTATGAATTTGACAATCAGTATGCTAAGGCTTTTCCAAAAATCGATGACTGGATGATTTTGGCGGATTATGATGGCGATGGTCGCAACGATATTTTCACCTATTCCAAAGGTTGGGCAGGTATTAAGGTTTATAGGAATGTCTCCACCGACTCGTTGGCCTTTGAGTTGGTTAAATCGCCCTATCTGACTTCTCTGCAAGGTGCGGGCGAGGTGAACATTATGGCTACATACGCCGATTATCCAGCCATTGTCGATGTGGATGGCGATGGCGATTTGGACATTCTCACCTTTGGCGTTTTAGGCACTTTCATCGAAAAACACCAGAATCTTTCTGTGGAAAAATACGGCATCCGCGATTCGTTGATTTTTGAACGCAACGATTACTGTTGGGGAAGAGTGGCTGAAAGTGAGGAAGATAACAGAATGTATTTAGACACTTGCCTCTTCGGAAAAACGATAATTGAAGGACCTTTCCGTCATCGTGGGGCGACGGTTGCAGTGCGCGATTTGAATGGCGACGGCCTTCTGGATATGCTCTTGGGTGATGTCGATTATCCGGGACTAATTTATTTGCAAAACGGCGGTACTTTGGATTCTGCATTGATGACCTCGCAAAACAACCGCTTTCCATCGCAACAGCCTGTAAATCTGTTTTCCATGCCGATGCCGTTTTTCATTGATGTCAATAATGATGGCTTGGAAGATATGATTGTTTCGCCTTTCGACCCTAATCCTTTGTCGGCGGAAGGGCAAAACAGCGTGTGGCTTTATTTGAATTTTGGAACGAATGAAACCCCTGATTTCCAGTTGTATACAAAATCGTTTCTGCAAGATGAAATGTTGGATTTCGGCACGGGTTCTTATCCTGTTTTTGCAGATGTTGATGCCGATGGCTTGACCGATATGCTGGTCGGCACGATAGGCAACATCGATTCCACCTATTATATTTATGGTTCGTTGCAAACGCATCGCTTGGGGCAAATTGCTTTTTTTAAGAATGTGGGAACAACGAATAACCCTGTTTTCCAGCTTTTTGATGATGATTTCGGCAACTTGAAATCCATGAAAACAAGCGGTTTGGTTCCGGCATTCGGCGATTTGAATAATGACGGAAAACCGGAAATGCTGGTCGGCACATCGGAAGGTAATATTTTATTTTTCAATGCTGATTTTCAGTTGCTTGACAATGATTTCCTGCATTATGAAAAGACTTGGTCGGCGCCTTGCCTTTATGATGTTGATGCTGACGGCACTTTGGATTTAGTGGTTGGCAATGCCAATGGAAAACTGACTTTGTATCAGGGATTTAACGAAAACGGGAATGTCAGTTTTGCTTTTGTCACCGATGAATGGGGTGGGGTAGATGTGCGCGATTATTCGGCTTCGTATTTCGGTTACAGCGTGCCGTCGTTTTTCAAAAACGGAGCAGAAACCTATCTTTCCGTTGGCTCGGAACAAGGAAAAATGTTTTTGTATAAGCTGAACAGCGATGGTTTGCCGTTTGAGGAAATTTCCGAAGAATGGCAGCGGATTGTACCTGATTTTGACAATCATTTCGGATTGCGTTGTGCTGCTGCATTGTTCGATTTGAATGATGACGGAAAAATGGAAATGATGGTCGGGAATTATGCCGGAGGCTTGCAGTTGTTTAATGCGGAAATCGAAGTGAATCAAAGCGTTGAGGAAATGGTGGAGGGAGTGCTGGTTTATCCGAATCCTGCGAAATCCGCTTTGACGATTGTTGGAAAAGAGATCAATCAAATCAGGGTTTATGATGTTTTAGGCCGCTGCCTGATACAAAAAAATGCCGCTTCCGATGAAACGACGATTGATGTAAATGTTTTGGCTTCGGGGATCTATCTTTTGCAAATGAATTGCAATTCGGGCAAGATGAAATTTGTCCGATTCATCAAGGAGTAAGCCTGATTTTCTTTTGCCTGTAATTGATGACCGCCTTGTGTTTCACTAACAGGTCGCCGCCAATGATGCCGTCGATTTTCGGCAAATGGACTTTTTCGTATGATTCGTAGATGTTTTCCAAATCCAATGCCACGGCGTTGTAATGTCGGATTTCCAAGTCGCCCAAATCCAGTGCCTCGATGACGAAAGTGGCGCTTTCCAATTCGTTGCCGCCCACGCCTGCCGTGATGCCTTCCTTTTTCTCAAATTGCGGATTGTCAATGAAATTGGCGATGTTTTTCGGGTCGAAAACGGAACGCGAAGCCCCCGTGTCGACGAGGAAGTTGGCTTCCTTACCATTGATTCGGCCTTGAATCATGATATGGAAGCCATCTCCTTCGATGTCGAGTATGCGTATCGGTATTTCAATGTAACGCCTCATGTTTTTCGTGGGTTATGAGTTGTGGGAAAATCATCCATCACCATTCACCAATCAGAAGTTTGGCTTTACATCAAATTTCTCATAGAATTCCTTGATGACGGTTACGGCCTCTTCCTTAGTGTCTACAAGATGGAAAATGTCAAAGTCCTCTTCCTTGATCATTTGTCGGGTCAACAAAACTTCTCTCATCCATTGGATTAAGCCGCTCCAATATTCCTTTCCGACAAGTACGACTGGAAAATCGACCATCTTGTCAGTTTGGATTAAAGTCAGGGCTTCGAATAATTCGTCCAAGGTGCCTAAGCCGCCAGGCATGACGATATAACCTTGTGCATAGCGCATGAATAAGGTCTTGCGTACAAAGAAATAATTGAAGTCAATCTCCTTGTCAATGTATTGATTGCCATGCTTTTCGAAAGGAAGTCTGATGTTGAGTCCGACGCTTGTCGCATTGCATTCGCAAGCTCCCTTGTTGGCAGCCTCCATGATACCCGGACCGCCGCCAGTGATGATTCCGAACCCCAATTTTGTCAGCTCAATGGCAATTTCGGTAGTGAGTTTGTAATAAGGGTCGTCAGGTTTTGTGCGTGCCGAACCGAAAATGGCCACACAGGGACCGATGTTCGACAGACGGTCCATGCCATCGACAAATTCCGACATGATTTTGAAAACCGACCATGAATCGTGGCTCTTTATATCGCTCCAAGTCTTTTGCTTGAAACAGCATTTGATGATTTCTTCTTCTCTTTTTGTGATTGCCATAGTGTTTGAGTTTTAATTTATGCTGCAAATTTAGAAAAAAAGCAATTATAAACACTGTGATATGGAAAAAGAATTGGCCTGTTGGCCTTTAGCTTTTAGCCATCAGCTTGGCTTCGCAGCGAGTTTGGCTGCCGCCATGTGTTCACTCGGCGAAGCCAAGCCAAAAGCCAGCGGTCTGCGGTCAAAAGCAAAATAATATCAAAAAATGCGAAAAATTGAATTTCGTTTGTAAAAATGTGGTATTTTTGCAGCGCAATGCGAATGTAGTTCAGTTGGTAGAACATCAGCTTCCCAAGCTGAGGGTCGCGGGTTCGAATCCCGTTATTCGCTCATGGGACTTGATTCACTTCAAGGGGGATGCGGCTGAAAGGCCGCATTTTTTGTTTCATTATGTAACGATAAAAAATAAGTTGTAACACATTTCAACGTTTACCATTGCTTTCCTGTAAAAACGCAAATTTCCATAAATTATCCAAAAATCAGTGTGAATTAACTGATATACATCTAATTGTAGCTTTTATTCATTTATGATTCATTTACGATAATTGACTACGTCGAAATGAATATTGACTACGTCGAATCTAAAAGATTTCACCGACATGAAGTGAGGTAATCTTCGATTTTGCGTTTTGCGAAGCGAAAAAACAACTATTATCGTTACAGGTTATTTTTTAATTCTCACTTGACACAAAAATAGTGTTAAATTGGATATATATTGTAGATGAAATTGAAATTTTATAGGTTTTGGATATCTTGGTTGTTTTTAAGGACTTTTCGGAAATTGACACTGCAAAAATGGGTGAAATCAGCCAAACTCATGCAAAACATTTATTTTGTGTTTGCCGAATGCGAAATGATTACTATTTTTGCAAAAATAATGAGTTGAGTAAAAAATGAAGGAAACGGATGTTCCTGATATCATAAAGACGAATCTGATAGGTACCAGAGTCTATTTTGAAATACCGACTGATGATAAAATTGATTATTCGGTAAGACGAAAGATTATTCTGGATGCCTACGATATTCTTCTGCAAAGAAATGGAGGAAATATTAGCGTTTTCAATGATTTTATTGGGGCAAATGTGGAGATTACTCGAAAAATCAGCAGGAAAAAAGCGTCCAACAACTCGGTCAGAAAATGGCAATCTACGTATGCGATTTTGAAGGTGCTTGATGTAGTAAAATATGCGAGTGCTGATGAAATCATACATTTGCCATCGAAACACGGAATGCAACAGGAAAGTGGTTTTTCATACGTGGTACCATTGTATTATGAATTCAAACATCCGAAGAAGTCGTATTTGAATTTTACTGTAGAGCTTGTCGTGGGGGAAAAAGTTTTGGAAAAAGGAGATAAAAAAATATGTGCAATATAGTGTGGAACTAATGGAAATAAAAAAATCCGAAAACAGTTAACCCGACTTATTTGCATGCAGATCTGTTTACGGATTTAAGTCTTTTGACTTGGCAAAAATACATAAAATTTTGAAAAATAGTTCATTTTTAATAAAAAAACGGTTTTGAAACGTTCAGACAACCAATATGAATTCGATGCCTTGCGTCAGCAATTTTCCACTTTTACGTTTGAAAGTCAGGAGATTGAGTTGAAAGACGGCGCATTGCATCTGGCGTTTTCCTTCAGTCTTGACGGGAAATATCATTTCACGCCCACGCTGACCATTCCGGCACGTCCTTTCTATCATTGGGACATGTTTCCAGAGGAACAGTTGCAGACTTTAGCTTTCCATATCGGCATGATAGAGCTTGTCAGTTATTGGAAAATCGCCTGCCCGAAAAAAGTGATTGTCAAGCCATTCTCCTTGACGGAAAGTCAAAAATCTTTTTGGAAGAAACTGTATTACAATGGTTTGGGTGAGTTTTTCTACCTTAATACCATTACTTGTTCCGAGGCTGATTTCATGATCATCGAAACACCCGAAGGCAAGCCTTTCGCCAAAGTCAATTTGCCTTTGCAGGAAAAGGCAATCATTCCCGTTGGCGGCGGCAAGGATTCTGTCGTCACTTTGGAATTGCTTCGCAACGAACTGCCCTGCACGCCTTTGATAGTCAATCCGCGTGGCGCGACTTTGGGTTGTGTCGAGACTGCTGGCTACGCCGACGGTGCTTTCATGGTGGCCAATCGCACGCTTGACCCCGTCATGCTGCAACTTAACAAGGAAGGCTATCTGAACGGTCACACGCCATTCTCGGCGATGTTGGCTTTTGTGACTTTGCTGGTCGGGTTTGGCAGCGGTAGCCGCTATATCGCCCTTTCCAATGAGTCGAGTGCCAATGAGTCGACGGTGCCTGGTACGAACATCAATCACCAATACAGCAAATCCGTTGAGTTTGAGCGTGATTTCCGTGAATATGTGGCGGAAAACATCAATGCTGACATTCAGTATTTCAGTTTCCTGCGTCCGCTGAGCGAGATGCAGATTGCTTATTTCTTTGCGCAGTTCGAGGCCTATCACAAGGTCTTCCGCAGTTGCAATGCTGGCAGCAAGACCGATTCGTGGTGCGGCAATTGCCCGAAATGCCTCTTCACATGGCTGATTCTCTCGCCGTTCATTTCGCGTGAAAAGCTGACCGAAATTTTCGGCAAGGACTTGATGGCTGACATGAGTTTAAGACCAATCTTTGAAGAACTTAATGGGACTTCGGCGGTGAAGCCTTTTGAATGTGTCGGCACGGTGGAAGAAGTGAGGGCTTGCGTCGATGCCATGCAAAACCGCGAAGGCACGATTGCTGCCATTTCGCCAAAGGCGGAGACCAACGTGGTGGAAATGCTGAAACGCTATAATGAAGAAAACTTTTTGCCTGAAAAAATTGCCGCAATCCTAAAATCAAAACTCTATGTTTGACAGTATTTTAAACAGGTTGCAAGGCAAGCGTGTCCTTATCCTTGGCTTTGGCCGCGAGGGTAAGTCGACCTTGCGTTTCTTGCAGAAATATCTTCCTCATAATAAAATGGGTGTCGCCGATAAAAATGCAGCCGCTTTTGCGGAATTTCAAAATCTGCAGCTTGCTGAACGCTCCCTGAGCATGTCGAAGGGGAGCGAAGCAAGACGATTGCACTTTCATTCCGGCGATGATTATCTGCAAAACATTTACGATTACGACATTGTCATCAAAACACCGGGCATCTCACTGAAGGATTTCGACATGAAAGGCATTGAAATCACATCTCAGACAGACTTGTTTTTGGGTGAATTTCACCGCCAGACCATAGGCATCAGCGGCACGAAAGGCAAGAGCACGACGACGAGCTTGATTTATCATCTGCTGAAATCGGCTGGAAAAGATGCCATTCTCACGGGCAATATCGGTATTCCATGCTTTGATGTGATGGAGGGTATAAAGCCCGATTCCATAGTGGTTTACGAACTCTCGGCGCATCAGTTGGAGTATGTTCACAACGGACCGAAAGTCGGTGTGCTGCTGAACGTGTTTGAGGAACATCTTGACCATTTCGGCACTTTTGAAAGGTATAAAAACGCGAAACTCAATCTTTTGCGTTTCATGCAGGAAGATGATTTCGCCATTATTCACGATAGTTTGCTGGACGATGTGCTGCCGTTGTTTGTCAATCAGGCGGTGTTCTCGACCATGAATTTTGATGTCGATGAAAGCCGTTTGCCTATTTTGGGCGAACACAACCTGCTGAATGTGAAGGCGGCCTTGTGTGCTTGTTCGGCTTTCGGCATCGATGAGCGGGAACTGATTCCTTATTTATATACGTTCAAGCCTTTGGAACATCGTCTGGAGCGTGTCGGCACTTTTGGCGGCGTGACTTTCTTCAACGATAGTATTTCAACCATACCGCAGGCGGCCATTGCGGCTTGCAAGACTTTGAAAAAGGTTGATTTCCTGCTGCTTGGCGGTTTCGACCGCGACATCGATTACACGCCTTTGATTGATTTCCTTTCGCAAGGCATTGTGCCAAATCTGCTGTTCACGGGCAAAGCCGGCGAACGTTTGATGCAGGCCTTGAAGGATAGGGGAGTGGCGGTTGCTCTTGTTCCGTATGCGTCTATGGATGAGGCGTTTGCTTATCTTTCCGCTCACGCAGAATCGGGTGATGTGTGTCTGCTTTCGCCTGCGGCATCAAGTTACGATCAATACAGGAATTTTGAGGAGAGAGGTCGGAAATTCAAGGTTTTGGCGGAACGTTTTGCTTTGTCAAATCAGAAATAAATTCGTTAATAAGTAGGGTTCAAAATTATACTACAACATAGATGGGTTATCGGTTATCGGTTATCAGTTGTCGGTTATCAGTTGTCAGTTATCAGTTGTCGGTTATCAGTTGTCAGTTATCGGTTATCAGTTGTCAGTTGTCAGTTATCAGTTGTCAGTTGTCAGTTATCAGTTGTCAGTTATCAGTTGTCAGTCATAAATTGTTCAAATACTCAAAACGTCTAAACGTCTAAATGTCTAAATGTCCAAACGTCCAAATGTCCAAACGTCTAAATGTCTAAATGTCCAAATGTCCAAACGTCCAAATGTCCAAATCACTCATAACCCTAAATTCAAATTGTAAACTAAATTTTAACAAGCAATTAATCAATTATTTAATAAATTAAATCTATCAGTATGAAAAAAGGATTTTTATCATTGTTCTTTGCCTGTGCTTTAGGTTTGGCAGGCACTTGCGTTCACGCACAATCAAGATTCATGGCTCCGTATGACTTTAATGGAGAATTTACTCCGACGGGCGTAAACCTTTCGTGGAAATCGGAAGCACCGGTTTCCGTTGTCCCGGAAGACCTTTATTGGGATTTGGAAACCATGGTCGACTGGACTTTGATTGATGCCGATGGCGACAATCATTGCTGGATGCATGTTCAGGGTTTGGAATGTCCAAGCGGTTACATTTGCTTGGTTTCGGAATCGAAAGACTGCTATGGCACATACGGCGGTATTCCTTACACACCTGATAATTACATTGTTACGAACAAAATCTTGATTTTGGACGGAACGGAACTTTCGTTTATGGCTTGCGCTGCCGATGCTGTGAGTTATGCTGAACATTTTGGCGTTGCCGTCTCTACAGCAGGCAATACCAGTGCCGCCGATTTCACAACTGTTGCGGAATGGACCGTTGCCCCCGACAAGTTGAATCAGACACCTTGGAAAGAGTACTCCGTTGACCTCAGTGCATACGCAGGTCAGGAAGTTTATGTCGCTTTCCGCCATTTCGGTTGTACTAATCAGTATGCTTTGGCTATTGATGATGTCCGTTTCACATACAATGCTGAACCGAATGACCTTGAAAGTTTCAACCTTTACCGTTCCACAACGGATAGCGATTATCAGCTGATTGCCAATATTCCAGCCGTTGAGTACCAGGCTCAGTATGAATATCTTGACAACGTTGAACAAGGTACTTACTTCTATCAGGTGACTGCTGTTTACGCCAACCAAGGCGAAACCGAACCTGCTTCAACGATGGTTTCGCTGACATCAGTCGCCGAAAATGCTGTCGAAGCAAAGGTCTATCCAAATCCGACCAATGGTCTGCTGAAAGTCGTTGCCGCCGATATGAGGCAAATCATGGTGATAAACGCTTTGGGACAGGTCGTCAGCACAATTCCTGCCGAAGGCGATGAAACATCAGTCGATTTGTCGCAAATGAAGGCTGGCTTGTACCTGATTCGCGTTGAGACAGAGACAAGTTGCGAAGTGCATCAAATCAATGTGGTGAAGTAAAATAATAGAAATCATCAGAATAAAACTTATTTGCAATGAAAAAACATCTTCCTATTATGGTGACAATGCTGATGTTAGCACTTTTCAGCAATTGTAAAAAAGAACAGAAAAACAATTCAATTTATCCTGTTGTTTCGACAGATGAAGTGACAGAGATAGGAATCCATTCTGCCATGTGTAGTGGCACTGTGACCGAACACGGTAAAACTTTTATAAATGTTAGAGGAATTTGCTGGGGCATAAATCACAATCCAACCGTAAGTGACGATTTTATTAATAGCGATTTTTATTTCGCAAAAGATTCGGATGATGGCTTGGGAAGCTACAACGTTAAAATACCGGGATTGGCAGCCAATACCCAGTATTATGCACGCGCGTATGCTACGAATAGTAATGGGACTGCGTATGGAAATGAGGTGAGTTTCACCACCCAATCGTATGGAAGCATTGTTCCCGAAGGAGGCGTAAATGCGCTTTTCTCCATCAACGGCAATGGTGGCAAAGTCTGGTTCTCGAAAGGTAATTTGCAATATCAAGCCTCCACTGGCACATGGCGCTTTGCTGAAAACCAATGGGACATTTGTGATGCTAACGCGAGCGAACACTACACTACCGATTATGCTGAGGAAAGCTCAGCATGGATTGACCTTTTCGGTTGGGGCACTTCTGGCTATAATCATGGCGCAGCTTGTTATCAGCCATGGGAAAATAGTACAAATTCAATGAGTTATAACGCCTACGGACAAAATAATAGCAATTTGTATGATTATACAGGTAAGGCTGATTGGGGTTATAATGCCATCAGCAATGGAGGCAATGTTGAGAATTTTGGTTGGCGCACATTAACCAAAGATGAGTGGAATTATCTTCTGTTTGAGCGTCCAAATTATGGTATTCTTTTCGGTCAAGGCCAAGTGAATGGTACGAATGGTTTGATTCTTTTGCCGGATGATTGGATGTTTCCTTCCGGGATTTCTTTTAAACCTGGAGTTTCGCAATGGGAGAATTGTTATACTATGAAACAATGGTCGAAAATGGAAGCGGCGGGGGCGGTGTTCCTTCCCGCGTCAGGTATGCGCAATGGCAATTTGATTTACCATGTGATGGGCTCATGCGATTATTGGACTTCAACATGTTATCAAGGCAGTAGTAGCCAATATAGTTCTTACGGGTTCTATTTTGGATATGAAACTGTGATCGCAAATAATATTACTGAATGGCACTATGGACATAGTGTGCGTCTTGTGAAGCCGTTAGAATAATGGTTGATTGGTAAAATCAACCAAATTCACGGCATTTACCGCTTTTTTCACATCATGAACCCTGATAATGTCCGCGCCATTCATCAAGGCGATGGTGTTCAGTACCGTTGTGCCGTTTTCGATGGCTTCGGGGTCGTTTTTGTAATCCGTTCCTAACACTTTCCAAATCATTGATTTCCTTGAAATTCCGATGAGGATAGGGAGGCTGTTGAAACGATAACGGTTTAAGTCGTGGAGTAGGGCGTAGTTGGCTTTCAGGCTTTTGCCGAAACCGATGCCTGGATCGAGAATGATTTGCTGCTGACCGAAAGAATCAAGTTTTCCGCATTGTCCGGCAAAGAAATCGTAAACCGTCTGGTGAATGTTGCCGTCCAAAGCGTATTGGTGCATGGTTTCGGGCGTGCCGACACAATGCATCATGATGTAAGGTACATGATTTTCACCGATGTAAGGCAGCATTTTTTCATCGAACAAACCGCCTGAAATGTCGTTGATGATGTCGGCGCCTTCGCCAAGGCAGCTTTCGGCAACGGATTTTCTGAACGTGTCGATGGAAAGCAAGGCATCAGGGAAACGTTTGCGAATGGCTTTTACAATGGGAACAACCCTTTGCAGTTCTTCGGCTTCTGTCGCGATTTCGTTGTTCGGACGGGTTGAGCAGCCACCGATGTCGATGATTTCCGCACCATCGCAAAGCATTTCTTCGCAATGCTGTAAAGCACTGTCAATCTGATTGTAATGACCGCCATCGGAAAACGAATCGGGCGTCACGTTCAGTATGCCCATCATCACGGGACGGGGACTGCTGAAATTTTTATTTTGTGTTCTGAGTGTCAGCATAAAAATATTATCTTTGCAAAATTATACTTTTTTGGAATATGAAAGATACGAAAGCTCAATTTCATGCGGTTGTGGCACAATGCCGCAGCCTGTTCATCGATAAAATGAAGGATTACGGTCCGGCATGGCGCATCATGAGAACACCATCATTAACGGATCAGATTTTTATTAAGGCAAACAGAATCAGAACTTTGCAGACAACGGCTGAACATCTAGTTGACGAAGGCATTGAACCTGAATTCATCGGCATCATCAATTATGCGGCTATGGGCGTGATTCAGTTGCAGCTTGGCGTGGTCGACCAGCCTGACCTTTCGTCAGAAGAAGCCACGCAGCATTACGACCGTGTCTTGAACGAAGCCTACGAACTGATGACGCGCAAGAACCACGACTATGATGAGGCATGGCGCAGTATGCGTGTGAGTTCCATCACCGATCTGATTCTGATGAAGATCCTGAGGGTGAAATCCATTGAGGATAACAACGGCAAAACCATTGTTTCAGAGGGACTTGACGCCAACTATTACGACATGATCAATTATGCCGTGTTTGCCATGATTCTGCTCTCCGAACAAAAAGAAACGAAGTGATGAAAGCAAAAAACATAATTTCATGGTTTAGCATCATTTTGGCCTTGGCATGTGCTGTCGGCATCGTGTATATTCCTGCTTTTCAGCCTGTTTTCCTTGGCATTTTGTTGCTGAATTTGCTGCTGCCCATCATTTTCCACAAAGGTTACGGCAAACCTGCTTTGACGGTTTGTAGACTCTTGGTTGGCGGACTGTTCATTTTCAGCAGTTTCGTGAAAGGCGTCGACCCGTTGGGAACGAAATACAAAATGCTTGATTATCTGGCGGTTTACAATCTCACTTGGCTCAACGACATCGCCATGATTTTGGCTTGCTGCTTGATTTTGGCTGAGTTTTTGGTCGGCATCTGCTTGTTTACCAATGTGTTTCCGCGTTTGGCTGTGCTTGGCGCAACCTTGCTGATGATTTTCTTCACCACGACAACGCTTTTCGATGCCTTGTACGATTTGGTGCCCGATTGCGGCTGTTTCGGTACGGCCATCAAGATGACGAACTGGCAAACTTTCGATAAGAATCTGGTCATCAATGCGGTGCTTTTACCGTTGATTTTCAATAACAAACAGCTTAAAAACCGTTTGACTTGGCGCGGACAGTTTGTTATTGGCGCAGTTTACGCCTTGTTGTTCCTCGGCTTTGAAATTTACAATTACCGTCATTTGCCAGTCATCGACTTTATGAATTGGAAAGTCGGCAAACAGATGAAACAGGAAGATGCGCCTGAACAGCAGATTTACTTGACATTCAGGAATAAAGCCGATGGTCGCATTGAGGAATACCTCTCGCCGGATTATCCTTGGAACGATTCCGTCTGGATGAGTCAATGGGAGTTTGTCGACCAGCGTGTTGAGGGTGGTGCCGATTATTTAGGCTTTACGGCCAACGATGAAGAAGGCAACGACATGACGGATATGTTGCTCAGTACCGAAAATCTGCTGATGTTCACGACACACGACATCAATGGCATCACGGATGAGGAATGGGAGAAGATTAAGGCCATTACCGAAGCTGCCGACCAGCACGGCTATTATGTGGTTTGGGCTGTGGCCGAAACACCGGAAGCAATGGCCGAATGGCAGGAAAAATACGATTTCATTTATGAAGTCTATTACGGCGATGAGTTGGAAATCAAGACTTTGGTGCGTTTCAATCCAGGATTGATGTTGTTGGATAACGGTCTTGTGAAAAACAAGTGGAGTGCCATTGATTTTCCAACGGGGAAAAAAATGGAGAAGATGTTTGCTATTTAAATAATTGAGTTACGAAGTATGAAAAACGTGTTTTTCCCTGATGAAGAAATAACAGCCAACGACTTGTATTTCGTTTGTTATATGGTGGAACGTGTTGCACGCCTGTTGAAGCAGCCGAACAAATATGTGGTGAATACTATGGGCAAACGAGAGATTGAGGAAAGGCTTTCACTTGCAAATGTGCAACATGCCGAAAATCCAGATGCCGTTGCAAATCAATGGATTGTGGATTATTCTCTTGCCAATGGAAATGTTGATGTGACAGATGTCGATGCAAATTTGGTGACGAAAATTCCAACCGATTTGCAGATGGGAAAAGTCTATTCGCGCTTGATACGATCCACATTGAAAGATGATGAAAACCTCGCCGATGCCGTGTTGAGAGTCTACAACGACCCATTGTGCGAAATCATTGATAATTACAATAGTAGCGCCTATTATGAGCCTTCCTATTATATTACGAGAGCTTATTATCAAGGCGGATTTTAATAAAAGTTTAAAGTCGTTCAAAAAAGTATAAAAGTCAAATATTCCGTTTACCATAATGAGATTTCCGCCTGCGCGGAAATGACGGCCTAAAAAAAACGTCAAATAGTCTAAAAGTCAATAATCAATTCAACAAAGAAAAAGATAAACGACAAACAAATTTCGTTTCGGCAAGCTCAACGGGCGAAAACAATTCAACAAATAAACAACCAACAATTAAACAACAATGTCGGCTTACATAACAAGAAAACTGCTTTACGGAATCGCGGTGCTTTGGGGTGTCGCGACCTTGGTGTTTTTCCTGTTCAACATCTTGCCGGGCGACCCTGCGCAAATGATGCTTGGTCAAAGGGCCGACAAGGAATCGGTTGATGCCATTCGTGAGGAATTGGGACTGAATCAAAGTCTTGGGAAACAGTATGTTGATTATCTGAATGACTTGGTTCCGATTTCGTTTTACGATGTGTCGCAAGGCACGCAAAAACTGGATAAGATTGGGAAATATGCCCGCATTGCTACCATTGGCACAACGGCTATTGTGCTGAAAGCGCCGTATTTGCGTATGTCGTATCAAAGCAAGCGGCCTGTTTCCGATGTCTTGGGCGAGGCTTTCCCGAACACTTTGCTCTTGGCGGCGGTCTCCATTTCCATCGCCTTGATTTTAGGTCTGTTAATCGGCATTTTGGCGGCAGTCGTCAATACGCAGTTCTGGAACAAGTTGACGCTTTTCATCACGACGATAGGCATGTCGTTGCCATCGTTTTTTGCCGCTATCCTGATGGCTTGGGTTTTCGGCTTCCTGCTTGAAAACGTTACGGGTTTGAGCATGACGGGCAGCCTTTACACCGTCGATGAATACGGTCGGGGAGAGTATCTGACCCTTGCTAACCTCATTTTGCCCGCCTTGACTTTGGGCATGCGTCCATTGGCTGTCGTCACGGAGTTGACGCGCACTTCGCTGCTGGAAGCCATGTCGATGGATTATGTGCGCACGGCAAAGGCCAAAGGCCTGAAGCCTTGGCGCGTCATCTGCGTTCATGCCTTACGCAATGCGCTGAACCCTGTCGTGACGGCCATTTCGGGTTGGTTTGCCTCGCTTTTGGCAGGTGCCGTTTTTGTGGAGTATGTCTTCGACTGGAAAGGCATTGGCGTTGTCGTCGTCGATGCTTTGGATAAATACGATTTCCCCGTCATCATGGGTGCCGTGCTGCTCATTGCCACCATGCTGATTGTCGTGAATATCGTTGTCGACATCATTTATGGAATCATTGACCCGAGAGTGAGGATACAATAAATTGTAAATATGAAAAAAAGTGACAATTATGAATGAAAACCTTAAATTAGAAATTATTGAAAGCGGGAAAGACTATTTTCGCACGAAAATCATTCCGAATCATTTGAATAATCTAAACAAATTGAAGTTAGACAGTTTTAAGATTAATCCTTTTACGATAAATTATCTTGCGGCTTTTTTGTGTGGTAACACAAATCCCATTTCATTGGCTAAGGCTTTGGTTTACCCTCGTGTTTTGGGCACAAGTATAAATACAAGCTTCGGACAGAACATACAGAAGTTCATTTCGGAGGTTGCTGCTGTTGCTGGATGTGGTTCGGGAATGGATGGTATTGATATTGAGTTCTTTGATGCAATTGATGGAAGAAAAAAATATTGTCAGTGTAAGGCTGGTCTTCAGACAATAAATAAAGATGATGTTGATACTATTCTAAGCCATTTCAAACATATTATTGCCAAGGCTCGAATTGATAAGCTTTCTATTCAGATTGATGACCTCGTAGTTGGCGTGTTGTATGGCGATGGAGAATTGACATCGTTTTATAAGACTATAAACACGACGTATCCTGTTTATTGTGGAGTGAATTTTTGGGAGCATTTAACAGGCGATAAACTTTTCTACAATAGGTTGGCAAAGGCTTTTGGTGAAGTTGTTGAAGAAGATTCAATTGATGGCAGCACGTTGATATTAAATAAAATAGAAGAAATTGCAAGAGAAATTGAAGCAAAAGGTGGTTTGTAATGGCAACATTTATTACGGATAATAATTTAGCGGATATACTCGGCACTTCAGTGGCGACGGTGCAAAAGTGGAGAAAAAACGGCACTTATCCTGGGCGTGTGAATGAAAAAGGCCGTAGTGGTTTTTTTATGGAAGACTTGAAAGACATTCCGGAAATACAACTTATGCTGAATACTTGTTGGGATGAGGAAATGAAGGTGACACCAGCACGTGATTTCACATCGGTAGAATTGTTTGCTGGAGCTGGCGGGTTGGCTATCGGTATGGAGCAGGCTGGTTTCAAACATGTTTTGCTGAATGAAATTGATGGAAAGGCTTGTGAGACACTGCGCAGAAACCGTCCCAAATGGAATGTGTTGGAAAGTGATATTCATGCTGTTGATTTTTCTACGTTGAAAGGTCAAGTTGATTTCCTATCTGGAGGTTTCCCGTGTCAGGCTTTTTCGTATGCGGGTAAAAAAGGCGGTCTTAATGATGCACGCGGTACATTGTTTTTTGAATTAGCAAGAGCCGTGCGCGAAATACAGCCTAAAGTCTTTATGGGAGAGAATGTTAAAGGATTACTTTCTCATGAAAATGGGCGTACACTTAATGTTATTAGGGAATCAATTGCCGAATTAGGCTATACATTGATAGAACCACGGGTGTTGAAAGCCATTATGTATCAGGTTCCTCAGAAACGTGAACGTTTGATAATCATTGCTATACGGAACGATATAGTCAAACAGATATGTTTCCGTTGGCCAAGTCCGTACAAACGTATTATGACTTTGCGTGACGCTTTTTATAAAGGAATTTTATATCCTGTTGATGTGCCTGTTTCTGATGGACAAAAATATCCTGAAAAGAAGCGTCGTGTGCTGTCTTTGGTACCTGAAGGTGGCGATTGGCGAAATTTGCCCGAATCCGTGGCAAAAGAATATATGGGAGGAAGCTATTATTTGGAAGGTGGTAAAACTGGAATGGCAAGGCGCCTGTCAATGGATGAACCATCATTGACCTTGACCTGCGCACCGGCGCAAAAACAAACGGAAAGATGTCATCCTTTGGAAACTCGTCCTTTGACAGTCCGGGAATATGCAAGAATACAGACCTTCCCTGATGATTGGCAATTTGCTGGCAGTATGACTGATCAGTACAAGCAAATTGGTAATGCGGTTCCTGTTAATCTATCATACGCCATTGGCCGTTCTTTGATTCGATTGTTTAATGGTATTAATGCCGTCAATAGCGATGTGACAAATTTTGAAACGGCAAACTCAATTGCTTCAAAAATGCTTCCACCTAAATCATCAGAATTAGATTTGTTTTCATCTGTTATGGAAACCCGAAGCAAAGAATTTGCATCATAATAGAATCTATAATAAAATATTAAAAATTAAATACTTATGCGTAGTAAAATCGTAGCAGGAAACTGGAAAATGAACCTCACTTTTGGTGAGGCTGAAGAATTGGTCGACGGTATTTTGGACCGCCTTGAAGAACAGGAAGAATTGGATTGCGAGGTCATCATTTGCCCGCCTTTCCCATATTTGGAAATGCTTACCGATATGGAGTATGAGGAACAGCAGTTTAATGTCGGCGCTCAGAATTGCAGCGCTTACGAAAAGGGTGCCTATACGGGCGAAGTGTCGGCTAAAATGCTGAAATCCATTGATGTGGACTATTGCATTGTGGGTCACAGCGAGAGAAGGAAATATTTTGCCGAAAGCAATGAAATGCTTGCCGAAAAGGTAAACCGCCTGATTGAAAACAATATGTCGCCCATTTTTTGCGTAGGCGAAGTTTTGGAAGAACGTGAAGCTGGCCGCCATTTCGACGTGGTGCGCGAACAGTTGGAAAAAGGTCTCTTCCATTTGGATGGCGACGCCATTTATGATACAATCATTGCTTACGAACCGGTTTGGGCTATCGGAACGGGCAAGACTGCCACGCCTGAACAGGCTCAGGAAATGCATGCTTTCATCCGTGGCCTCGTGAAGGAACACTATGACCAGGCAGCAGCTGATGACATCCGCATCCTTTACGGTGGAAGCTGTAACGCAAAGAATGCCACGGAGTTGTTCTCGCAGCCTGATGTCGATGGCGGTCTCATTGGCGGTGCTTCGCTCAAGGCCGATGATTTCGTTTCAATTTGTGTTCAGGCTTCACAAATCGGCAAGGAATGAAGACATACGAATACACTTTCACGCAGCCGAGTTCCGACATCCAGCACGATATGCTGACGACGCTGCTGGGCGATTTGGGCTTCGATTCCTTCATGGATGACGTCACGGGTTTGAAGGCCTATTGCCAGGGCGATTTCCGCGATGACGAGGCTGTCAATGAGTTGCTTGGCCTTGAGGCTTTCAGCGACATTTCGCTTTTGAATGTCGAGGAAATGCCTGATAAGGACTGGAACGAGGTCTGGGAGGCATCGTATCAGCCGGTGGTGGTCAACGAGCGTTGCCGCGTGAGGGCTCCTTTCCATGAAACTGACCCGAACTTTGAATTTGATCTTGTCATTGAGCCAAAGATGTCGTTTGGCACGGCCAATCACGAAACCACTTCGCAAATCATTTCCTTGATGCTGGAAACGGATTTCGTTGATAAAGAGGTGCTTGACATGGGCAGTGGTACGGCGGTTCTGGCCATTCTTGCTAAAAAACTGGGTGCTGCAAAGACCGTTGCCATCGACAATGACGAGTGGGCTTTCAACAATGCCTTTACCAACATTGCCTTGAATGGCATCGATGACATCGAAATCATTTTGGGCGATGCGCACGCCATCAGTGGCAAGTTCGACGTGATTTTGGCCAACATCAACCGCAATATCCTTTTGCGCGACATGCACTTCTATTTCGATGCGATGAAACTGGATGCCCACATTTTCTTCAGCGGGTTCTATACAGAAGACCTGGAAAGCATCAAAGCTGAGGCAAATCGTCTTGGCTTGACTTATTGCCGTCACGTGTCGCGCAACAACTGGGTGGCTGCTGAGTTTGAGAAAAGGTGATGGGTTAATGGTGACGGGTGGATTACTGTAAATAGGTGAGAAATATTAGTTTACATATTGAAAACGAGGCATCGAGGTCGCGGGAATACGAGACATCTCGAAATCCCGAAGCCTCGAGACCTCGAAATCCAAATTGAAGTTTAATTATGAACAGTTACTTAACAAATAACAAATAACAAACAACTGAAAACTGATAACCATTAACTCATAACCATGCATACAGATTCATATTGTAGTTTAATTTATTGACAGTTAAATAATTATGAGAAACAAACATTTGCTGATTATTTTCCTGTTGGCTTTAAGTCTTTCGGGCTTTGCGCAACAGACTTTTTCGACCGATAAAACCGCTTTCCTTGAGGAAATGACGGCCTACCTTGGCTCATCTTCGTCGAAGACTGACCGTGATGAAGCCGCCGCCATGATGACGGGCTTTGCGGATGTGTGGAACGAATATTACAGTTCCACCGATGCCAAGGCGGTTGCCGAAATCTGCGAAACTTTACACAAACGCAGTGGTCAAAAGGCTTATTCCAACATTTTCACTTTTGTAGACGTGCTGCATCATTTGCCGGTTTCAGGTATGCCGCACACCGATGTAAACAATTGGCTGTCATACACAAAGACACGATATGAAAAATCAGCAAATGGTTTCGACAAGTACATTGAGGCTTGCCGTTTGGCTTTTGTCGACAAGATTTTGCTTGAAAAAGGCAACAGCAAATGGGAAGTGCGCGATGTGCATTTCAGTTTCCCTGACAAGGAAAACTTCAAGTTGACGGTTACCAATTCCACTTTGGTCGTGAAATCGAATAAGGATGAGTCGGTAATTCACAATACGAATGGCTACTATTCCGTTGACGATAAGACCTTTACGGGTAATGGTGGCCGTGTCGACTGGTCGCGTTTCGACATTCCATCTGATATGGTTTACGCCGATTTGCCGGATCATTACGTGCTGAATCTGACCCATTCCGATTATGTCATCGATTCGGTCGTTTTCCACGACAAGCAGTATTATCAGGATGCCATTCTTTGCCAGTTTGAGGATAAGGTTTTGGTCAATGCACCGAATGAAAGGACAATGTATCCGCGTGTAAAGTCTTATCGTTCTGATTATTACATTAAGGATATTATGAAGGACGTCGATTTTAGCGGCGGCTTGGGCATGATGGGCAATCAGGTGGATGTGTTTGGCGGCTTGGAAAAGAAGGCATCTTTCATTTTTTATAAGAACAGGAAAAAGGTGGTTTCGGTTCAGGCGCAACGTTTCCTGATGTCGACGGATGAGGTTCTTGCTTCCGATAAGGCTGCCGTGCGCTTCTATTTGAATGACACGGTCAGTGGCAAAATGGATGTGGATTCCATCTATCATAACGGTCTGGAATTCAGGTATGAAAACCAGAAACGCAAGATGACCATGCTTCGCTCGCAAAAGGGTTATCCCGATGCGCCTTTCCACGACAATTTCCATGATTTGGACCTCTATCTGGAGTCGATGAGTTGGGTTATGGATAACAATATTGTGGAATTCAGCCGAATGGAAGGCATTGGTTCGGTCAGCGAAGGCGATGTGGTTTCGGTGAATTATTTCAGTTTCGACGATTTTGCCAAACTTCGTGGCTTGGACGGCACAAATCCAATGATTCGTATCGAAAAATTCTTGAATGAATACCGCAATCCTGATAATCCTAACTTCTTCTATGTCGGTGATTTATGCAACTATCTGAGTTTCCCTGTCGAACAGGTCGTTTCGCTTTTGCTGCGTTTGCAGTCGGAGGCTTATTTGGAATATGACCCAGAAACCAAGACCGCCGTGGTCTTGCAGCGTTTCTATGATGTCATTGAGTCGTATCGCGAAAACATTGATTATGATGTCATTAAGTTCCATACGGTGACTCACAACCGTGAACCGAACATTCGTCTTGATTTGAATACTAATGAGCTGATTGTCTTTGGCATAACAAGCACTATCGAAGGCCTTGACGGTTCTGCCATTTCGTTGAGCGACCGCAAGCGCGTGGTCATCGTGCCAGACAATGGTCGTCTCGTTTTCAAAAAAGACCGCGATTTCCGCTTTTCGGGCGGCATCATCGCTGGCATGTTTGAGTTCTTCACCAAGGACTGCCTTTTCAATTATGATGAATTTACGATTGAAATGGCGAAAATCGATTCCTTGCGTTTCTATGCCCGCGACAACAATGAAATCATTCCTGTCAACGGCACGCTGGAAAAACTGAAAGGCCACCTTCTGATTGACCACGGCGACAACAAGTCGAGTCGTTACGAAACGCCTGATTTCCCGAAGTTTTTCAGTGAATCCAACGCTTACAAATTCTACCGTCATATTAATAGCGGTGTGTTCAATCCGGGCAATGTAGATAGTCTTGCGACTGTCGATGATTTGGAAGGCAAGTTTTATTATTACTTGTATCCCTTTGAAATAGACAGCCTTACCGACCTCACCATGGAGCATGTGTCGTTCAATGGCGAACTCGTTTCGGGCGGCATTTTCCAACGCATCGAGGAACCGCTTGTGGTGATGGACGATTATTCCTTGGGCTTCGACCACCGCATTGGAACGGATGATAACGATTCCTATCCGATGTATGACGGTTCGGGGCGTTTCCACCAGCATATCCACCTTTCCGAAGGCGGTTTTTATGGCGTTGGAAATCTTGATTATCAGACGGCTGCGTTCAATTCCGACCGTTTCATGTTCTATCTCGATTCCGTAACAGCCATCACGAATCAATTCAAGATGCAGCCCCTTGCCGATGGCACGAAATTCCCGGTGGCTTCGGCCAATGCCTTGAAAATGAAATGGGATGTGTTTAAGCCAGAACTGACGACGGAAACCATTGATAATCCGATTTGTATG
Organism: Candidatus Limimorpha sp.; assembly: GCF_056203535.1. Classification (NCBI taxonomy): domain Bacteria; kingdom Pseudomonadati; phylum Bacteroidota; class Bacteroidia; order Bacteroidales; genus Candidatus Limimorpha; species Candidatus Limimorpha sp. The sequence goes on from NZ_JBADWU010000101.1 coordinate 56,261, forward strand.
TACGGCGACACGTATTTCTCGGGCAAAACAACCTTGAATGCCGATGGCTACAAAGCCGATGGCAAGATGCGTTTCGGCCTGACGGAATTTGATTCCGATGACTTCGCTTTAGATGCGCGTACTTTTGTGGCGGATTCGGCCAATTTCGTCCTGTATTCGTCTGATAGTACGACTGTTGCATTTGCTGCAACCAATTATCGCGCTGATGTGAATTTCGACAACCAGAAAGTGCAATATGATTATCTCGACAATACAAGTAACCTTGACTTCCCGATGAACCAGTTCGTCTGCACCTTGAAGGAAGCTGAATGGGATATGACCACAAACAACCTGCACGTTTACAATCCTGTCGATGGCAATGATGCTTACAGTCAGGCCAATACGCACGAAGAACTGCTCGCTGTCCACGACAATGCCTCGAAATTCATATCCATGATTCCAGAGCAGGATTCACTGGAATTTTACAGTACGAGCGCAGAATACGACATGACCAACTATGTGATTCACGCCCACGATGTGAAGATTATCCGTGTGGCCGATGCGGCGGTTTTCCCTTACGAACACGACATCGACATCGACTCCGATTCGCAAATGGAACCGATTAGCGGCGAATTGCTTGCCGACACGTTGAACGGCTTCCATTTGTATAAGGATGCAATCGTAAACATCAAGAGCAGAAGAAATTACAAGGCACAAGGCACTTGGGATTATGCCGCTTTAGATGGCAGCCACACGCCAATCTATTTCGATTCCATCGTTCCCGTTGGTGGCGTGACGCATGGCTTCGCGCATTTGGCTGATTCCTCGGAATTTCAGTTGAGTCCGCAGTTTGCCTTTAACGGTGATTTGACTTTGGAAGCAGGGGAGGAGTTCGGTTATTTTGATGGTCATTTCGCATTGCTCGATTTTGGTACAAACGATAATCCTTCATCGGAAATGGATGGCACCTTGATGTTGGCTGACAGTAGTTTAATCATCCCGACTTTAAGCGATGATTTAATGGAACCCGTTTTCCCTGAAAAATATTGGTTTGCATCGTCAACACGCATCAATCCGAATGCGATTCAGATTCCGATTGCGATGGACACCATCCGAAAGGATAATCCCGATATGTGCAACGGCTTGTATTACGAACAGGCCATAGACGGCGGTTATTTCGCATCATTCTTAACGCCAAATACGCGCCGTGTGGATATGGATGAAGTTGATCCGGCCAGCGGAATGTTGTGGTATGATGCTGACAGCGTGCGTTTTGTCATTTCCGATGAAACAAATTACGACACCTATTTAAATATAAACCATCGTGGCGTGATTCATGGTCATGGCACTTTCGACTTGGGTTTGGATAAGGGCTTGACTGATTTTGTTTGCCGAGGCTCCTACACGCGCTACCCGAACGACAGCCTGACCTTAAACGTGCTGAATGTGTTGAGTTTACCGATTTTCGACGACAAGGTTTTGGAGGCCATTGCTGATGTTTACGCCAACATGCCGAGCGAATCCATCGACTTGACAAAGACGGCTTTCGTGGATTATTTCCGTTCCGAAAACGATGAGGAAAAGACCAATGAGTTTGTGAAAACCATCGAATTGGAAGGCTATCCGCAGTTGGAATCTCGCGATTTCTACAACAAGACCATCGTCATCCCTGACCTGAAAATGGTTTGGAACGACAACCTCCACGCCTTCATTTCGGTCGGCAAAATCGGACTTGGCAATCTGGGTTCCCACATCGTGAACAAGTACGTCGATGGTTACGTTGTCTTTGACCATCGTCTCGGCAACATTACCTATTACTTTGTGAATGACCTGTTTATGACTTTCATCAACTATAACAGCGGTGACAGTCAGTTGCAGATTCATGCCACTTACGGCGACATCAACCAGCGCCTTTATGATGCGAAGGAAAAGAGCCGCACCTACAAACGCGGTGACAAAACGTTCAATTACGTGGCGACACCTTACGATGCCCTGCTCAATTTCCTGAACAATCTGAAATATGCGGGGGTGGAGTGAAAAATGCAAATTGTCTATGCAAAAAGAAACAAGAATAAATACATACTGATATGAAATTGAGATATGATATTATGGTTTTGACCATGCTTTGCTGTCTGAGTGTTTTCGGCCAGCAACAGCAAAAAGCATTTACCCAGACAAATACGGTGCAAACCGTACAAACTTCTGTTCCCGATTTGCAGAAAGAAATCATTCAATTGCGGCAGGAAAACCAAATGTTGCAGCAAAAAATTGACAGGGTTGAAAGTGATTTGAAAGTTTATCGTGATGATGTACGGACAAAAATAGGGGAATTTGATGACGATATGTCGCATTGGCTTGTGATTTTGACAATAATTATGGCAATCGTTGGTGTTATTGTTCCTTATTTCTTGAATTCAAGTGCTTCAAAAAATTTAGAAGAACGTTTTGCAGAAATGAAAGAAGATATGCAAAAGAAACAAACAGAGGCTTTAGATAAGGTTCAATCTGAGGTAGCTGAGGCTGCTGGTAGTGCCAAACTATCAAAAGAAGATGCTGATAAAACGAAGAAGGCTTTGGAAGAGGTGAAGGCTTTGGTGACAGATTCCAATAAGCGAATTCAAGAAGCAAATAAACAAGTAGAAATTGCTACTCAACAGGTTGCTTTAGCAAATGATGCTTTGGAACAAATGAATATTTTAAAACGAGAAATAGAGACTATTAAAGAAATTGTTAACCAAAGCAAAACAGATGCTGATGAATCTGCAAAAGAAGCAAAAGTAAGCCAATTGTTTGCGCAAGCTTTGTCTGAAAAAGACTTGAATAGACAAATTGAATTGTACTCGCAAGCAATAGAATTGAATCCAAAATTTGCGGAAGCCTACTACAACCGAGGCCTTGCGAAATACAATATGAAGCGATACGAGGAAGCGATAGAGGATTACGGCAAGGCGATAGGACTCAATCCGAATCTTGCGGAAGCCTACTACAACCGAGGCAGTGCGAAGTACAATATGGAACGATACAAGGAAGCGATAGAGGATTACGGCAAGGCGATAGGACTTAATCCGAATCTTGCGGAAGCCTACTACAACCGAGGCAGTGCGAAATTCAATATGAAACGATACAAGGAAGCGATTGAGGACTACGGCAAGGCGATAGGACTTAATCCGAATGATGCTGAAGCCTACAACAACCGAGGCGGTGCGAAATTCAATATGAAACGATACGAGGAAGCGATAGAGGATTTCGGCAAGGCGATAGGACTCAATCCGAATCTTGCGGAAGCCTACTACAACCGAGGCCTTGCGAAATACAATATGAAGCGATACGAGGAAGCGATAGAGGATTACGGCAAGGCGATAGGACTCAATCCGAATTTTGTGAAAGCCTACTACAACCGTGCGAAATGTTATCGCGAACTTGCAGAAAAAGAGCAGGATGTATCGAAAAAAGCAGAGTATTTGACGAAAGCGGAAGCAGACAAACAAAAGACTGAATCTTTGAGATAATTTAGGTCTTTCTATATCTATCAATTTTCTCAAAAAATTTTCCTTTGCATTTTCAGATTATTTGTATTTTTACCAATTCAATTTGACAACAAGAATAAATACATAACAATGTCGTTTTTATAAACACAAATTCCCACAAATTGAACATGAATTTCCATAAATTTAACTGATATATAGATAATTATATTTTTCAATAATTTATGATTCATTTACGGTAATTAGCGTTTAGCGAAGCGAAAAAAACTGCTATTTTCGTTACAGGTTATTTTTAATTATCACTAAAATTAAAAACAATTGCTAATTTTGCGCCCATGATACAGAAGATGACCATACCGTATGCCATGGCAGATTTCAACCGTCTGCGCATTGAAGGCAATTATTATGTGGACAAGACCATGTATATTCCCTCGTTGGAGAAATATACTTCACCCGTTTATCTCCGCCCGCGAAGATTCGGAAAAAGCTTGCTTTGCTCCACCTTATATTATTATTACGACCGTACGCAAGCCTCGCGTTTTCAGGAACTTTTCGGCAGCACTTGGATAGGCAGGAACCCTACTGGAAAACAAGGTCAGATGATTGTCATCCGTTTCGATTTTTCGGCATTGGCGGTCTGCGACGACATGATGGAACTGGAACGGAGATTCAACATTCTTAATGCTGGTTCTATTGATGTTGCGGCCTACCATAATCGTGACATTTTTAAGAACTTCGCTTTTTCTGATGGTAAAAATGCTTCCATCATGCTGGAAGACCTGCTGAAGCATATCAAGCAAAACAACCTTCCAAAAGCCTATATCATCATCGACGAGTACGACAATTTCACCAACCAATTGCTGACGGAATGTAAGGACAACTTGTATGAAGATGTCACTACGGGCGATAGTTTCTTGCGCACTTTCTTCAAGGTCATTAAAAAAGGCATAGGTGAAGGCACCGTCGATACCTGCTTCTGTACAGGCGTTCTGCCAGTCACGATGGACGATTTGACCAGCGGCTATAACATTGCGCAAATCATCACTTTGCGACCTGAGTTCTATGCTATGTTAGGTTTCACACATGATGAGGCGAAAAACTATCTGAATTATGTTTTGGATACATACGTCGGCTCAAGGGAACAGTTTGATGAACTATGGAACTTGATTTTATCAAACTATGATGGCTATCAGTTTCTGCCTGGTCGCGAAAAGCTGTTCAATTCCACTATTTTGACCTATTTTTTCCAAATGTTTGTCGACGAAGGCAATAAGATTCCGAGGGAACTGATTGACGAAAACCTCCGTACCGACATCAAGTGGTTCCGCCGCTTGGCCATGACTCAGGAAAACATGGAGAACATCTTCGATTCGCTGCTGAACGACACTGGATTGAGTTACAACGAGGACGACTTGTCGTCAAAATTCAACAAGCGCAAATTTTTCGACTCAACTTTTTATCCCGTCAGCCTTTACTATTTAGGCATGACGACGCTGAAAACCAACTACCGCATGATTCTGCCCAACCTGACAGTGCGCAGCATTTTCATGGATTATTATAATGAAATACATAAAATCAGCGGCAAAGCAGACTTGTATATTCCTGCTTACGAACAGTTTATGGAAGACGGTCGGCTTGAGTCATTGGTGAAGAACTATTTCGAGCAATACTTGGGCCAGCTTCCTGCCCAGGCTTTCGACAAGATGAACGAGAATTTTGTACGTTGCTCGTTTTTTGAATTGATTTCCCGTTATTTGAGCTTTCAATACACATTCTCAATAGAACATAACTTGCCGAGCGGTCGCCTCGATTTCTGGATGACCGGTAAATCGGATACTATTAGGCGAAATGATGATAGAATCATTGAATTCAAGTATTTCAAGGCATCGGAAGCCGCCAAGGTTGAGGCATTTACCGAAGCCTATGAAGAATCGGTGCAGCAGGTGAAGGCTTACGCCAGGGATATTAAAGCTATGTTCCCGAAACATGTTGTCCGCACATACGTTTGCTACATTTGCGCAAACAAAGTGTGGAAATGCTGGGAAGTGTAGGCGGTAGTTTAAACTTATTCCATATTATGAACATAAAATATTGAAAAATAGTTAAATAATATGTAAATTATTGATTGCTGCCAATAATTGTATTATTTCTGCTAATTTTGCAAACGATAATCGAAGCGCAAATCAAAACGATTATCGAAACAAAAATCGCGGCATCGGCCTATAAACGGAGGCAAACCGTTAATTGCCAAGACCGACGCCACGACTATCGAGGCTTTTTTTAGGAAAAGGGTCGTTATCAGTTATTCTTTCTACGGATTCACTGATGACGATTCTTTTGTTTTGCGCTTGCGGCGGCGGCGCACCCTTTCGTTGCACTTGCTGACAAGCGCATCGACGAGTGTTGCAAATTCGCCGTAGGCGGCAGGCTGCACTTTGCTCATCGCCTCAAGATGAACAATCAGCCTTTCGTTGACGAGAGTCATGATTTCGTCTTTCAGGTCGGTGGCAATTTCGGATTTGTCGAGCAAGACAAGCTTCAGGTATTCCAAACGCTTGCCGACAAAATCCGTCTGTGCCGCCTGCAGCTCGGCCAGAACCTGTTCCAAGCCTGGCAAAGCCGCCACCGATGATGTCATTGATGGCTCGGCGAGACGGGTGAGCATGACGTTGATCAACGTAGTCCTGCTGCTTTGGTTACCTTCCGAAATCGACGGCAGGAAATCGTCGAGTATCGGTTTTACACAAGTCCATGCGGACTGAATGGTGCTGTCGGTCAAACGGTTGAAAGCCTTGGCGAGATTGGCAATTGCCACGATGCTGGTCTCACGGGCCGCTTCGTATTTCTCAAGACTGGCAATCGTTTTGTTGTGCTTCACAGCACCGTTAATACGTGTCGACAGGTCTTCCAGATCTGTCATTACGTTCTGAAGATAGGCATCCTTTTGGGTGCCATAGCCTTCGTAATAAAGGCTGCAAATATTAGAGGCGAGGTCAGCAATTTCAGCGACCCATACGCCATTTAATAACTTCTTCATTGTGTTCTTTTTTAGAATGAAATAAGTTAAACAATATGGCTTACCTCCGTTTATCTCTCTTTTCCTACAAGTCGGGTCGATAGGGCGGACCTGAGAAAATGATGTCAAGTTTTCGATTTGAGCGGAGAAAATATCCGCTTGGCTAAATTGCAAGGCAGGTTGGCGGAATCCGTTTCCGTTAGGCCAAAATGCATTGCAGATTGGCAGAATCTTTTTCGGCTTGGGCAAAATGCAAGGCAGAATGCCAGAATCCGTTTCGGTTTGGCCGAAATGCACCGCAGGTTGCCGGAATCCGTTTTGGCAGTCTACACATTGGTTTAATATGTCCAAGTTATGCTTCAACATTAACAGTAAGTTATCCAAAACAATTAGGATTAGTCTTATCCTTGGCTTTGGTTTAGCAAAAATACGGAGTTTTTGAGACATGAGCAAAAAACAGCAAAATTTTATCGTTTTTTATCAACAGGCAGTGTTGATAAGTTTTTGATCAGGTCAAAATTTTTATTTTTGCACATCGAACTTCCTAGACGGAATGCGCTGAGGATGTTCCATCTCATTCTGAGCGAACAGAACAAGAGACGCAAAATCATTTCCAAAAGGAAGAAACGTAAGTTGCAGGAAAACCAGGATGCTTCGACAGTGAAATTGACGGAGAATGTTGAGGAGAAAAAGGATGATAGGTTGGATGCTGGGATGGGAGAAGGGTGAGGGAATTTGTGATAAATAGCGACAAGCCTAAAAGATTTGGATCCGAAATATATGGAGGTTCTTGTTTTTTAACTTAGATTTGAGATTGAGATGATTTTTTCCAAGAAAATATGTAGTTTTGCACCTTATTATTAGGTACGGTATTTTTTCTAAAGGAAGTGGATAATGGAACTGCCAAAACAATTCGACAATATTACGTCAAGGGTAATTGATGACTTAAAAGTCACTTTGCGTAAAGGCTCTAAGGTTTCAATGGCTGCGGCATCTTTTTCGATATATGCTTTCGAGGCATTACAGAAAGAGTTGGAGCAGATTGACGAATTGCGGTTTATCTTTACATCTCCGACATTCAACAAGGAAAAATCAAGAAAACAAAAACGGGAGTTCTACATCCCGAAACTCAACCGTGAGCGTACCCTTTATGGCTCTGACTTTGAAATCAAGCTGCGGAACAAGCTCAGCCAGAGAGCCATTGCCAAGGAATGTGCAGAATGGATTCGCCGGAAGGTACGTTTCAAGACGAATGTCTCGCAGCTGAACATGCCGGGCTTCTTCACGGTAAAAAATGAGGATGAGCTTTCTGCATACATGCCTTTCAATGAGTTCACCACTACTGAACTTGGCTGTGAGCGTGGCAATAACATCTTCCAACTGATTCAGAAATTGCCGACGCCAAATTCTGTTGCATACTTGAAGAACTTCAACGATTTCTGGCAAGATGGCGAAAACTTCGCTGACGTTACCGATGCCATCATTGAAAACATCGAGAACGTTTATCGCGAAAACGCGCCTGATTTCATTTATTTCGTCACCCTCTACAATATCTTCAATGAGTTCCTCGAAGATATTTCCGAGGACGTGCTGCCCAACGAGGCTACAGGCTTCAAGTCGTCGCAAATTTGGAACAAACTCTATAATTTCCAGAAAGATGCTGCGCTTGCCATCATCAATAAGCTGGAAACATACAATGGCTGTATTCTTGCCGATTCCGTCGGTCTCGGTAAGACGTTCACCGCCATTTCGGTCATCAAGTACTATGAGAACCGCAACAAGTCGGTCCTCGTACTTTGCCCGAAAAAACTGTATGAAAACTGGAACACATACAAGAGCAATTATAAGAACAATCCGTTTGAAAAAGACCGTCTTCGCTATGATGTGTTGTTCCATTCGGACCTCAGCCGCGAAAAAGGCAAGTCAAACGGCATCGACTTGGCTTTGCTCAATTGGGGAAACTACGATTTGATTGTCATTGACGAGTCGCATAATTTCCGCAACGGTGGCAAGATTACCACGGATGAGGAAGACGAAAACCCGAAGGAGAACCGCTATCTTCGCCTCATGAACAAAGTCATCCGCGCTGGCGTAAAGACAAAAGTGCTTATGCTTTCTGCCACACCCGTCAACAACCGCTTCAACGACCTGAAGAATCAGTTGCAGCTGGCTTACGAAGGCGACCAGACACAGATTAACGACAAACTCGATACCGAACGCCCTATCGAAGAAATATTCCGAACGGCTCAGGGCCAATACAACCAGTGGTCGAAGTTGCCTGAGCAAGAGCGCACTACGGAAAGGCTGCTCGACATGCTGTCGTTCGATTTCTTCCAAGTGCTCGATGCCGTTACCATTGCCCGGTCCAGAAAGCATATCGAAAAATATTACGACACAAAAGATATCGGCAAGTTTCCGACAAGACTAAAACCCGTTTCAAAGCGTCCGCATCTCACCGACTTGAAAGATTCGGAAACCGTAACCTACAAGGACATTTCGGAACATCTGTACATGATGAACCTCGGTGTTTATGCGCCTTCCGACTACATCCTGCCATCCATGCGCTACAAGTATGACTTGGACAAGGAGGGCGAACATAAAAACATTGGCATGTCGGGGCGCGAAAAGGGTCTGAAAAAACTGATGGCCATCAATCTGCTCAAACGTCTGGAATCGTCGGTGAACTCTTTCCGTCTGACATTGGAACGGGTCAAGAGTCAGATTGATGAAACATTGGAGGCCATCAATAAATATCTCGAAACCCGTCTGGACATCCGCCTTGAAGTCACCTCGATGGAAGGGATGTTCGACGGTGAAGATGCCGAAAACGATTTCCTTGTCGGTGGCAAAAAGTCGAAGGTGGCACTTGCCGACATGGATTGCCTTTCATGGAAACGCGACCTTATTGCCGACCAGGAAATCTTCGATTTGCTTCTGTTCATGCTGAAGGACATCACGCCTGAGCATGACAGCAAACTGCAGATGCTTGTCGAAAACCTTCGGGAGAAGTTCAGTCATCCCATCAATGGCGAGAATAAGAAAGTGCTGGTTTTTACCGCTTTTTCTGATACGGCCGAATATCTTTACGAGAATCTGGCTCCCGCCATTGCATCACGGCATGGACTTCATACCGGTCTCGTCACGGGCGATGCCGTCCGTACCACTGTCAGCAAAGTGGGTGCCGACTTCAATGGCATCCTTACGCTGTTTTCGCCCATATCCAAGGAGAAAGACAAACTGCTGCCTGATGTGAATGAAGATATAGATGTGCTTATCGCGACGGACTGCATCTCTGAGGGCCAGAACCTTCAGGACTGCGACTACCTCATCAACTACGACATCCACTGGAATCCCGTCCGCATCATTCAGCGTTTTGGCCGTGTGGACCGCATCGGTTCGCGCAACGATGTCATTCAGCTGGTCAACTACTGGCCCGACATCGAACTCGACGATTATCTCAAGCTGAAAGGCCGCGTGGAAGCACGTATGGCTGGAATGGACATTACAAGCGCCGGTGGGGGCAATGTGCTGCTCAGCAACGAAGAACAGGCCGACCTCGACTACCGTAAGCGTCAGTTGCAGCGGCTTCAGGAAGAAGTCGTCGACCTTGAAGACATGAATGTCGGCATCAACATCATGGACTTGGGCCTGAACGAGTTCCGCCTCGACCTTTTGGCCTACATGAAGGATAACCCCGACATAGAACACACTCCGTTTGGAATGAGTGCCGTGGTTCCGGCATCCGCCAATGCCCAGCCAGGGGTTGTTTTCATACTGAAAAACCGTAACAACGCCATAAACATTGGCCGGCAGAATCTGCTGCATCCGTTCTACATGGTTTATCTCAGCCATGACGGCGACATCATCTTGAATCACCTTGCCCCAAAACGCCTGCTCGATGTCATGCGGTCGGCATGCAAGGATAAGACGGAGCCTGTCGTGGAGCTGTGCCGCCAATTCAATCGTGAAACGGCCGACGGCAAGTCGATGGACCATTACAGCGAATTGCTCCAAAAGGCTGTCACCAGCATTGTCAGGCAAAAGAAGGAGTCTGACATCGAAAGCCTGTTTTCCTGTGGTGAAACGACGGCACTTGTCGGCGACATTGCCGGGCTTGACGACTTCGAACTGATTTGTTTTCTGGTAATCAAACAGCCTCAGCCATGAACAACCTGCTCAACTACCCCGCAAGCTGCATGGTGGACAGCATTGTGCCAAAGGAAAAGTTCTACCGGTTCATGGAAGTGAATGCTGCCATGAAAAAACGTTTCGTCAATGATGTGGCAAGCATCACTTGGCTTTACAAGCTTTCGTCCCAGACACTCAATGTGACCGGTTCCGACGACATGCCGGAGATTGAGGTGTTTGTGGCCACGCTCAAAGGCCCTGACTGCCCGCCCGATCTTTTCTCCTTCATCGATGGCAACATGCCACATCACATTGTCTTCATCCTTACATACGAAGACAGTGCCATGTTTCTTGTCAACTACAAGGAATGGACGGACAGCACGCACACCAAATTCAGAATCATACAGACATTCACCTCGCCGTGGATGCCCATCGGAGCCCTCAGACTGCCAGTGCAAGGCCAGTCGCTGAATCGCATTTATGAAAACTTCGTGGCGAGTGTCAGCGGCATCGGCGAGCACAAAGCCGGTGCGATGGCTGAAATCGTCGCTCTCAAACAGCGCATCGCGAAAATGGAAACGGAAATAGGCAAGCTTGAGGCAAAAGTAAGAATGGAAGCACAGTTCAGCATACAGATGGAAATGAACAAGCAAGTCAAAGCAAAGCGCAAAGAACTTGCCGACCTCAAAGAAGAATTAGATAAATTGAAATGACAGATATGGAACATTTAGATATGACAACACCCGACGGAGCCCAGCTCAATCTCGACGCATTGTACAGGATTTGCCCGTCGTGCTTTACCGAAACCGCATCGGAGGATGGCAGCGTGAAACGTGCCGTCGATTGGAACAAGCTGCGTACGCTTTTGGGCGACAATGCCGTGGAGGATGCCCCCGAAGCCTACGATTTCACTTGGGTAGGCAAACGTGCCGCCCAGCGCGAGGCGGCTGCGCCTATCATAAAGACACTTCGCCCCTGCCCTGAGGAATCTGTTGATTGGGAGAACACGCAAAACCTTTACATCGAGGGCGACAACCTCGAAGTGCTGAAACTGCTCCAGAACTCCTACATGGGCAAAGTGAAGATGATTTACATCGACCCACCTTACAACACGGGCAACGATTTCGTCTATCACGACGACTTTGCCGTCTCAGCCAAGGAATACGATGAGCACAACCTCAACGAAGAAGGCGAACGCTTCCGCAAGAACACCGATTCTAACGGACGCTTCCATTCTGATTGGTGCTCGATGATGTATTCGCGTTTGATGGTGGCAAGATCTCTTTTAACTGAAGATGGAGTGATTTTTATGTCGATTGATGACAACGAGTTGGACAACCTAAAGAAAATCGCCGACGAGATTTTTGGTCCTTATAATTTTATTGATGTTTATAATTGGGCAAAAACAGAGACACCTGAAAATTTGTCTATTAAATGTCGTCAGATTATAGAATATGTTCTTTGTTATCAAAGAAATAAAGATTCATTTAGGTTTAGAGGCGTTCAAAAATTTTCTTCAAGTTCCAACGGTCTGTTAAACCAACCAAATGCAGTAGGTACTCTTGAGTTCCCTGCTAATGTCGTAACAACCAACATTCCTAATGGACATATTAAATCAGGAATGTACGGTACGGATAAATATGATGTTGAACTATTGGATGATGTTGATGTAAAGAACGGATTATTTGTTAATAAGTTCCGTTTGAGAGCTAAGTTCAAATGGCAACAGTCGTATCTGGACAATGAAATTCAGAACGGAACAACTATCAGTATTCCTACTATGAAGTTTAGCCCTTCATATGAAAAGAAGGAATACGCACCTGAAGTTCCTACCAACTTGATTAACAGCAAGGTAGGAGTGGAAACAAATGAAAATTCAGGAGAATATCAGCTTCAGTTGTTTGATAAAAAAGTATTTAATTTCCCCAAGCCAACATCTTTAATGCAATATCTCTTTGGTTTTAAGGATGATGTTAATGAGTCATATATCGTGATGGACTTTTTCTCTGGTTCTGCAAGTACAGCAGATGCGGTGATGAGAATGAACATAAATCGAGATGCTCAAATTAAATATATTCTTGTTCAACTTCAAGAGGACTTGGACATTGCAAAAAAAGATGCGACGAGTTCTAGTCAGAAAGAAATACTTGAAAATGCAATTTCTTTATGTAATGAAATGAATGTTCCTCACGTTCTTACAGAAGTTGCTAAAGAGAGAATTCGTAGAGCTGGGAAAAAAATCAAATTGGAAAAAGAATCAGTTGATTCAGGTTTCCGTGTGTTCAAGTGCGACACTTCCAACATGAAGGATGTGTATTTTTCGCCCAAGGAATACAGCCAAGACCTTTTGTCGGAGTTGGAGGACAACATCAAGGACGACCGCACCGACTTGGATCTTCTTTTTGATTGTATGCTTCGCTGGGGCGTGGAGCTTTCGCTTCCGCTCGCATCAACAAAAGTTGGCGCCTGCACCATTCACAATGTCAACGACGGCGACCTTGTGGCATGCTTCGACGGCAAGATAAGCGAGGAAGTCATCGATGCCATTGCCGCAATGAAGCCTTTGCGCGTGGTGTTCCGCGACAGCAGCTTCACCGAAGCCGCACAGAAAATGAACCTCTTCGAGCTATTCAAGCAGAAATGCGGCTGGAGCGAGGGGGAGGTTAGGAATAATGTTAGGGTGATATAAAAAGAACGCAATATAATAATATTCGGATCGTTAAAAGACTATTAATTAAATTATTAAAGAATATGCAGAAACTTCAAATACACAATTTCCGACAGATTGACGATGCCACTATAGAGGTGACAAAGTATCTGTTATTAATAGGGGAACAAGCAAGTGGGAAAAGCACAATTGCTAAACTATTATATTTTTTCAAATCGCTTCCGCAAGATTGTTTGGCAATTTTATATAGTTCACAAAATGAAAATCTCTCTCAGCTTAAGAAACTGTTTATCAGAAAGATTCATGATAAGTTCAATCAATATTTTGGCATGACGGGAAGACTGTCAGACGACTTCTACATCAAATACTATTATGATGTTGATACAGGAGCGTATATACTCTTAAATAAAAAGCGGAATCTCAATATTACATTTGATAATGATTATTGGCATCGGATATCGAATGACACAAAAAACTGCGTTGAGCAAATCCAACGTTCAGAACTTCCTTCTAATAGTAATAGTTTTGCAATTCAAGAGAGACGTAAAAATTCAGTTTTACAACAGCTAAGAGTATTGACAAGTCGGTTGTTTTTTGATTCAAATGAATGTATGTTCTTTCCTGCAGGGCGTAATATCACCGTTTCCTATCCTGAACAATTTCAATATCTTTTTTATGGGGTTATTGATAAACCTATTGACGACAAACGCCATGAGTCTAATACCATTGACCTCACATTAATGAAAGAGTTTGTCGGTTATTCAAAATTGCTGATTGACCACTTTGCTGTCCAACCTCAATTTATTGATCAAACAACACCGATGGGTAAAGTGCTCGCTGGCAAAGTGGCGGAGATACTTCATGGGACATACAATAATGACTCTGGTTTTGAAAAGATACGATATGAGGGAGACGAATACATTCCTCTTAAATTATCATCATCTGGTCAACAGGAATCAATCCGCATAATCCAAGACCTGATATATATATGGAGTCAGAAAATACAAGCTTCAAGAATTGTTGAAGAGTCAGAGACTCATCTATATCCAGTTGCTCAAAAACTGCTGGTCGATTTGATGGTTTTGGTTGCTAATAAAGTTAAAGGACAAATAATCCTTACTACACACAGTCCATTTATTCTTTCTGCATTCAACAACTTGTTGTTTTACAATAAGGTTCTTTCATCCGACATGCAAAAGGCTCAGGAAATTGCCAAACATTTTGGAGTAGAAAGTCTGAATGGGACAGATGAAAGGCTTGATGTTTCGCCAGCCGATTTCCGTGCATACGCTCTAAAGCCTGGCTGTGGAGAATATTGTAAGTCGATTTTTGATAAAGAGACCCAACTGATTGGCGAAAACTATATTGATGAGGCTACCGAAAGCATTTATGCCGACTTCGACTTCTTGTACAACTTAATTTGATGAACCATGAGCAATAGAACCGATTTTGCTGATTATATTGTTCAGTGGGCGGAGAAAGATCCTCAACGTATTGACCTTGGTACAGAGGAAATGTATGCCTATGAAATAAAGGATGGCAAGAATACCCATACGTCATTTACTGATGATGTCAGGTTGAAAGATCAATCGTTTACGCTGATAAATCAGGAGCCGCCTTTAGTAGTTACCCACATTTGTGTGGATGGTGGACTTATTGAATATGGTAAGGAAGACTATGTCGGTGACGGAATACGTAGGGGTAGAAATGATTGTATTTTGATTACTGACGATCAGTTGCTTTTTATTGAACTGAAAACAGATTCCACGACGGAACAGGATAAAAGGATATGGCAGAATTTCAATGAAGGAGCTAAACAGATAAAAGATTTCTATATTGTTTTTCGTGATTTTTTGGCGGAACAAGGTCGTCCATTAAGCGGCTTTTTCCCATTGCTGAATTCCAATGTTCATGCGTTTGTTTGTATTGATCCTTATCCAAAATTGACAAAAGGCCCCGGAAAAATACCTATGACCAATCGTCAAAATGAGTTAGAGGCATTCCGTGTAGAAACTGGAGGCCTGAAAGTGTACCCTTTGACTTCATACAAAGTAGGTTCAGAGGTGTCTTGGTTGTCGTGATTTTATATGTTGTAAGATATGGAATACGAAGAAATTTGTGAAAAAATACAGGGGTATTTATCTGACCCGCCTTTAATCGTTTGGGGATCAGGAGCTACAATAGGATTTGGATTGCCAAGCATGGGTAGCCTTTTGAATGACCTTAAAGCAAAAGGGTTGTTGGAGCCAGATGCTGGTGATGACTTAGAGAAAGAATTGGGAAGAGAGGTCTATGAAAGTCGAATTGATAATATACGAAAACTCATAAAGGAAAAAGTCAGTGAAGCAAACAACTCGGCATGTGAATCATTGTTGACAAATGCATCTCCTTTTGAAGGCATCAGACTTTTGACAAAGCTATGTGTTGGAACAGATGTGAAGAAAATGGATGTGGTTTCAACCAACTACGATCTAATTTTAGAAAACGTTTGGGGGTACTATGACTATCAATATACCGATGGTTTCCAACAAGATTTGAACCTGTACCATGGTGATAATTTTAAGGAAAAGAACACCATCAATTTATATAAAGTTCATGGTTCCATCAATTGGTACAAAATCGGTAATACAAATCGTAAGTGTTCCAAAAACATTGATGGCACTCCAGTTATAATTCCACCTGGAAAAAGAAAGTACGAGTGGACATACGATAGCCCATATCGGGAATTGATTCAACTCTCAGATAAAGCCATTGAAAGCCACAAATCTTTTTTAGTGATTGGTTTCGGATTTAATGACCATCACTTAACAACTAAAATCCGGGAAAATTCTGAAAATGGGAAACCTATTGTAGTTGTTACAAAAAATATTACATCTACTACCCAAAAAGAATTGTCAAATGCAAAGAAGAAAATTTACGTGGAGGAAGACCCTATGGACAGTAGGAAGACGCTTTTTACCATTATTGAAAAAGGCAAAATTCTTGCCAAACAATCAATTGATGGAACATTATGGAAACTTGAAAATTTTATGAAAATATTATGTCCGACAGATTATTAATAGGTAAAGTCCAGTATGTGGATACTGGCAATGTCACTATCACTATCAGTGATGATTCTCTGGTAAATAGCATTCAAGTGAATCAAATTGTTGAAATTGATTCATCTAAAACTGGTGAAAAAATCATAGGTTTGATTTCTAAGATTCTTAGGAAATCTTTATTCTCTGAAGAATATGATGCTGAGGAGATTTGCCTCACAGAGAACTCGGTGCGAGTAAATTTGGTGGGAACTTTCAAAGATAAAGATGGCACTCGTGAAAATGTTTTCAAGAGGACATTAAATACTGTTCCCAGCTTGGAGGCAGATTGTTATCTGCTTTGTGGCGAAGCCTTGTCAAAATTCATGAAATCCATATCTTCGGGAAGCAAAACGCCATTGTGTATAGGCAAATATTCAATGTCTGAAGATTCGGAAGCAAATCTGGATGGCAACAAATTCCTTCAGCGCCATGCAGTAATTGTAGGGGGTACAGGCTCTGGAAAATCATGGACTGTCGCAAATATAATAGAGAAGGCTGCAAAACTCAAATCTGCGAATATTGTCTTATTTGATATTCATGGAGAGTATTCTCCTTTGGACAACCTTGATAATGTAAAACTAATAAAGGTTGCAGGGCCAGGTGATAGTATTGACGATGATAAAACACTTTTCTTGCCCTATTGGTTGCTGTCTTATGAAGAGATGACGGCAATGCTCCTTGATCGTTCTGACCAAAATGCGCCAAATCAATCAAGACTGTTGTTTGAGTCGGTCATGGAACAAAAGCTGAAAACAGTTCAGGAAAACAAAGATACGGTAACCGAATCAAACCTTACTATAGAGAGTCCTATTCCATACGACATCAAATCTGTTCTTGGAAAACTGAAAAGCAAAGATGCGGAAATAGTTCCTGGTGCAAAGGCAGGGACAACAAAAGCAGGGGACTACAATGGTAAACTAACAAGATTTATTCAGAGACTTGAAACCAAGATTTCGGATAAAAGACTCAATTTCATGTTCAACGATAATATTGAATTGCAAAAGTATGACTGGCTGGCCAAACTTATAGAAAAGCTCATGGGTTTTGGTGCTATGAAAGGAGTTAAGATTGTTGATTTTTCAGAAGTTCCTTCTGATATTCTTTCTGTTGTCACTGGACTTGTAGGCAGATTGATTTTTACTGTCCAACAGTGGACGAAGGCTGAAGACAGACATCCTATAGCAATCTTTTGCGATGAAGCACATTTATATTTGCCAGCTTCGGTTGATGACAATGTATCGGCAAGGGGTGTGAAAAACTTTGAGCGCATCGCAAAAGAAGGCAGAAAATATGGAGTCGCATTGGTTGTAATTAGTCAAAGACCATCGGATGTTAGTAAGACTATTCTCAGCCAGTGCGGTAATTTTATCGCAATGAGACTGACAAACCCCGAAGATCAGAATGTTATCAAAAGACTCTTCCCTGATAATCTTTGCGATTTTGCTGAGATGTTACCTATACTAGATGTTGGCGAATGCTTGGTTGTTGGTGATGCATCTTTATTGCCAAGTAGAGTCATTGTTCACAAGCCTGAAATTAAGCCTAAGAGTTCAACTGTTGACTTTTGGGACAAGTGGTCGGAGGATAAAACCTCTACGTCATGGGCAGATGCTGTCGCTGCTCTTAGACATCAACAGAAAGTTTAATAAATATTATAGGGGACAAACATTCTAAAATCATAATTCCTATCTGGATGCAGTATAACAGAATATATAATGTGAGTCGAATAATAAGAATGTTTATGAGTGCCATGAATTGTATAAAGTATGAGCTTGGAGAGAAGCGGGATAACTTGTTTGGAAAAGATGCCTCTTTTAATAGTGCAAGCTCTAACGCTAATAGTGCAAGCTCTGATGCTAATAGTGCAAGCTCGATTAAGAAAAGAATGAAAAAAGAGGAACTGTATGAATTGATAAAGGATGTTTGCCAAGATTGGGTTTCTCTTGTGGAAATTGTTGCAAAAGTTGGGAAAAGTAATTCGTATCTGAGAAATATTGTTATTCCTAGTACTTTGTAATATCTAAATATTGCATAAAACAAAGAATAATCGTATCTTTGCCGCGTCACATACAACACGATACGATTATGCCTATCCAGAAGTACGAGGTAAGTCTGTCTGCAACGGAGCGCAAGCAACTTA
>NZ_JBADWU010000102.1:0-71780 GCF_056203535.1 Candidatus Limimorpha sp.
ATTTGGATATTCCAATCCTTTAATGGAGTGCCAATGGATTCAATTTTTTTCTTAATACTCTGTTCTATCGGTGATAATATAACCCAACTTGCATCTCCAACAAAACCACATTCCATGCCCTTTTGCAGCACAAAAACGCTCATATTTTGAAGGCTTTCTTTGGTCTCTCCTTTTGCAACCGCACAAAGCGTTTCCCCTTTGTTTTTTTCTTTGGCAAACAACAAGATGTTCGTATCAACTGTAGCTGACTCAAAAACTTTTACTCCAGCAAAATCAATTAATTGTATAGGATTTGTCTTATTGGCGAAAAAAGAACGTGTTTTTTCACCATACCCCGCTCTCATCCACTTGTTTGATGTAATAAAGCACAAATGTCCATGTTCTTTAAGCAATTGCCATCCGCGTTCATAAAATAGGCTATAAATATCACCTGTACGAACAAACGTCTCATATCCACACGGAGCATACAATTCACCTAAAGCACCTCCATTGCTTTGCAATTGAATATACGGCGGATTGCCAATCACCACATCAAAGCCGTTTTCGATGCCAAACATCCATTCGGGAGAGAAAAAGGGCGAAACAGCGTTCTGGTCGTATGGATTCCATTGTGCAAACTGCCGTGCATCCTCGGGTGCATAATTGTGGTTCTCCCTTAGCAATGCAGCCAGTTTTTCGCGCAAGTTTTTGTCGTCGTCACGCAATTTCCGCTTCTGATAAGTGTTTTTGGCGTAGAAATGTTGCTTACGAATAGTGATAAGTTGCTGTTTGGTTGCATCTATATCGGGATTTTCAAAAAGATCCAGTTGCTCAGCACGTTTTTTCACGCCTATCAATGTGTTTGCCGCAACAAACTTAGTTTCCAAATTTGGCAAGGTGTTAATGCCAAAGTTTTTCTCCGGTGCATTAAAGTCAATGTCGTTTTGTTCACAAATCAAGGATATGAAGAAACGTAATTTGCAAATCATCATGGCTATTGGCTGTATGTCGACACCATAGATGCAGTTTTCTATAATCTTGAGTTTCAAGTCGTAACGCGAAAACTTTTCAGGCTGCAATACTTCAATGACGTTCACCAACCGCAACAGGCAACCCATCGGGAAGGCGCCGGAGCCACAAGCTGGGTCAAGTATCTTCATGTCCAACATGGCCTGCGACAACTGCTCGCAATCATCAACGGAAAAACTTTCCGGAACGCTGCCACTTGCAAACAACGACCGAATGTCCGTTTCCTGAATGGTTGGACATTTACGCTTCAAATGCGCCACAATGGATTCATCAACCATGTAATCCACAATTTCGCGCGGCGTATAAAAAGAACCCGTGGCATTGCGTGCCGATTCCTGTGTCTCAGGGTTATACGATGCCAGAAGATTTTCAAAAACCCTACCTAACAATTCTGGGTCGAGAGAAACCTGAACATCGTTTGGTGAATTTTCCTCAATGGTGAAATTGTATTGTTTCAAAAGGTTAATCAAGCCCAAGTGGGTTTCATCATCATTGAAAAACAATACATTAGGCACAAAAGCACGAAACTTGTAACTGCCATTGGCAAACTTGGAATCGTTGCGGCTGAAACCATCAAAATATTTATCCGTTTCCTGCAAAATATCGCTAATGGCAAATTTATCTAAACATTCAAACAAACCGCCATTCAGGAAAGGAACTCTTTCAAACAACTTCAACACTTCATCTTCCGAAACGGAAAACATTTCAGCATAACGATACAGATTCCTCAAATCGCGTTTGTCTTTCAGCATGGCAAATCGGCGCGGATTTCCTTCATCATCAATAATGGCACGGTTCAATGTGGCAAAGAAAAGATTTTGCAAAATAGCATTATAATAATTGCCCACCGTTCTTGATTTCGGGTCGAAGCCTTTTAATACACTTGTTAGATATTGCTCATCAAAAAGTTTTTCAGGCACTAAGTTCTTCTGTTTGACGAACCATACAAAAAGCAGACGGGTAATCATACGGATGATTTTCACATTGATTCCTTCCCTATCATCGTCCGCTGTACTGGGCTTATTGGGGAAAGTCACACCTGTGGCATCGTCAACAGCCCATAAATACCAATTATACAATTTGTTGTAAAACTCTTTCGTCAAGGCCTCAACGGAAAAAGCATCCGTAACATCATCCAATGTCTGTGTGCTGTTTTTCAGTTTCGTAAACCTTTCGATTGCCGTTCTGCTTCTATGGCCTTCGCCCAAATAATAGGTGAAACGCTTCGTGTCGGTGGCTTCCGTTCCTAATTTTCCATCCGCGTTGAAAGCCAAAATCTCGCTGACATACGAGAAACGCAACACTGATTCGTTTTGCTTGAAGCAAAACATGAATGCGCCGGCAAAGCCATTGCTTTTCCAGTGGGAAACCAACAGATTTCGAATGCTCACCTTGTTACGTTCAATGATGACGCTATCGGAAAGAGACACTTCGTAAATGGCAAGGGCTTTGCCATCAGCCAGCTGGATTTTTCCTAAATAGTAGGCGCATTTTGCGGTGTCATTGTTAATATCGACCCGAAAAGGGCTTGCCCAAAACTGAATACGGTTTTGGAAAATATCATGCAGCAAATTCTGCCAGTTTTGGCGGTTGTATCTTGATTCTATGATTGGTTTGTAGTCCATAATCTGTTAATTTACAATTTATCTCAAAATCTTCCATACACCATTCTTGGTGCCGTCTTTGTCTATGTATCCTTGATTTCGCAAGAAAGAAATTTCACGTTCAACGGTTCGTTGAGACATATTTAGTATTCTCGCCAAACTTTTGGCAGTATTCTCGCCATTTATTTTCAGAATATTGTATATAATCCTCTGACGTTCTGTAAGTTGATTCTTGTCAACATTCTCGCCACGATTCTCGCCATTTTGCAAAACAAAGCCATCGTTTTTTCTCCAGAAAGTGACCGTCACCTCAAAATCCGTTGCCGTCCATGTGGGTTCCGAAACGCCATATTCTTTGCAAATCCGAATGATACGCTGCACGCCCGTACCCCAATGCTCAAGAAAAGCCGTTTGGTACAGTACACGGGCTATGGACTTGTTGCGCGGATAGGATTTGTGAGGCTCCTTGATTTTCTCAATGGGCAGTTCAGGAGGCATACAGCCGGGATTGCTTATCTCGACACGGTCATCGAAAATGGCAAGCGTGACATTGCCAAGGGTTCGCTCTATTTGACGATGGCAAAGGGCGTTGATAAGGGCTTCACGCAAGGCCTCAATCGGAAGTTCCAACCTCTCTTCTCTCAACAGACCGACGACCTCACCACCTATCTTCAGGTTATTCATGAGGAAAGTGATTCCTGCATCAAGCATATAGAAGAAGTTGCCCTTTGCGAATTTGCCATCTACAAATATGTTTTTCGTCTTGCCACGAAAACAAGCCATGCCAAGTTCTATCTGTGAGTAATCGCGTATTTTCTTGGCAAACAAGACCATTGCCGCATTGATAAGTTTGCCTTCCTTCATAAGTTCGAGACGGTCAAGCAGCTGTTCCGTGGAATCGTTGGCAGCCGAAGCATGAATGCGTCCGTTGTTGATACCACTCCTTACCACACGGCGAATAATGTCCTCATCCATATCGTCAACGGTATAATCTTCAGTTATCATGGCATCCCAACGGTATTTCTCAGGGCTTCGCCGGCGAAGCCGTTCCTCATACATGGTTTGAGGCATGGGCATTGTGGTACTCTCCAATTTGTAATAAGGCTTGCCGTCAAATGCGTAAGGAGCTTCTTTGAAAATATCAATATCAGCATGGATGACTATGAGTTGATTACCATTGCCATCAGGCACATCGATGTACTCCACAGGCATATTGACGCATGGCTCCAACTTGCGAATTTCACGGGCTATCTCCTGTCGAGTATTGTCAGTAACTTGCTGACCGACAAGTTTCAAAGACTTCGGAGCAACGCCAAAAATGACATAACCGCCATCGCTATTAAGCATCGCGCAAACAGAATGCTTGCCATCCTTTAACTCGCCAGTGGTTTTCTTCAATTCCAGCGTGCGGGTCTCGTCTATCTTGATAAGTTCTTTTATTTCGTCAATTGTCATAATTTCCTTATTATCTGAATGATTCCGAAAGTATAATGATGGCTTCCGTTTCTGTCTTATTTTCGTCATTCTCTTCCGAGACGAAATATGCGTTATATTTATTGGACATCTCTATGACCTCTTCCAAAGCATCATCGTGGGTTATTTTTCCACTTTTCAGTTGTTTCGACATGCGTTGCAATCTTTTGGCAATGGTGGAAATCACGCCCCTTTCCGCTAATATACGCAACTGCTCGACCTGTAAACGCATGGTGGCATCCTGAATCTCATTCATAAAGGCATTAAGAAGGCTTGTCGCCACTGTCACCTGAGCACCCAGATTGCTTTTTGCTGAAGTTGCCGCCGTATCTTCCATCACAATTTCCTTATTCATGTCGGTGCGGAATTTCAGCAACGCCTTTTGCACATGGGCATGATGGTTCTGGATTCTCGGCACAGATTGTTCATCAGGCGATGCCTTAAAGAAGTTTAGTGCATCCACAACCGTCAGTTCATTTGGTTCTCCAACATCATTAGCACGATAAAACGCCTTGCGGAAATTGGTCTTGAAAAACACGATGGTGTCGTTGCTCAAAGTGATGCCATCGAATTCTTTCGGTTCCCTGCCCGTTCTGCTTCTCAGCGAAAGCCTACGAATGCGGTTGTATTCCTTTCTGTTATTGAAATACAAATCGCGCAATTCTTCAAAGAAAGCCAATTCCTGATTGATTTCTTCGCTTGACATTCCTTCTGTAAACAGTTTGTCAAGGTCAAAATCGATGATTTCTTCCGTAGAGTAGATTTGATTGTCTTCGCCAAAAGTGGTGTGGAAAGTCTGGATCTTCGACAAGGCCGTGCGGTTCAGCCTGATTTCCTTATCGCCTTCCCTTGAGGGATAGAACACATAATTGTAAATCCAAGGGTGAGCAGAACCGATACGGTTGACTCGCCCGATGCGTTGCATGAGTTTGGTGGAATTCCAAGGCGTGTCGTAATTGACAATTATGCTGCTTCGGTGCAGGTTGACGCCTTCGGCAAGTACATCAGTAGTAAGAATGATGTTGTAGTCGTCCTTTTTGTCTTTGAAATTGGCATCGAAATTGGCGCGGATAGTCTTAAACAAGGCATTACGGTTGTCGGATGAAACGACAAGTACATCCTTTCTGTTGATACGCTCGGCAAGATAATTCACGGTGTCTAACGATTCGGAGAACACGACCAATTTCTGGTCGGGATTGATTTTCCTATTAAACAGTTCGTGTTGCAACATATCCTGAAACACATCAAACTTGGAATCGTCCGCATCTGAAACATCGTTCCATTCCGAACATAAAACATTCAAAACTGATTGGTCTTTTTTCAAATCCTCTAAAAAACCTGGTTTGAAATCATCTGGAGTGAAAACCGCATTCTTAGGATTTTCAACTGCTTTTTCATTCAGCTTTTCTTCAATCTCATCAATGGAAAGTCCTTTTTCAAGCAAAGTGTTAATATCCATGTCAGGGGCAATCAGCACTTTCCCATTGGCAAACATGTCAATCATGTTTTGGTTTGCCCGTGCAAATCGGTCAAGGGAAATCTTGAAAGCATGGAAACTGCTCTCCAACCGTTTTACCATACCATTTTTACGAATGGAGGCCAATGACTTGGATACCAATTCCGCATTGTCATACAATCCCTGTGAAACTTCTTCCTTCAAACCAGCAATTGCCTGATAACGTGCATAAACCAAATCTTCCACCAAATGCTTCATTGTATTCTCAAACAAATTGGCCAGATGTTCATTCAACTGGTAGCTCTTTTGGTTCGGTTTTGCCACTTTAGGGAAATTGCCTACTTCAACCTTATAACGTTCTATTTTTCCGATGTCGGTACGGGTTCTCCTGACCGTCAGCGGCTTGATGATTCTGTCTCTAACCTTCTCAGCCAATTTCTTGAAAGCCTGCAAATCATATTCGGGATTCGACTTTAGTTTGTTAAATTCAACGACCAGCGGACTAAAGAAATTGGTCAGGTTGCTCACACCATCAATGGTGCAACGGCGCGGGTCTTGGAAAAGCAATATCTGATGATAAATATCTTCAGGCGAGTTATTCATTGGTGTTGCAGAAATCAGCATGACTTTTTTCTTGTATCCTGTTATATTGCCAGTTTCCACTCTCGGCATTTTACAGATTTCCTGCAACTGGTTGAACGCTCCCGTGTCATGGTTACGGAACTTGTGCGCTTCGTCAACTAACACAAGGTCGTAATCTTCAGCATTCCAATAGTTGAAATTATCTTCGTCAAGAACCTTGCTAAGACTGCCATTGCTGACAAACTTGGTATATTTATCTATGCCAAAATCGGCAAATGTAGTTTTCCAGTTCTGTTCAACCGCAGGAGGATAAACCACAAGAATCTTCGTGTTTTCCGCTCCGTTTTCAATGAGAAATTTTTTTGCAATCATAGTAGCGACAATGGTCTTGCCCAAGCCAACCACATCAGCAAGGAAGAAACCATCGTAACGGAGCAATTTCTGATAGCCTTCATTTACGGCATCTATTTGATATTCATATCGGGTATATCCCTGAGGCAGCAAAAGCGGATCTTCCATTTCGGCTGACTTTACCCTGTCTTCAAAATATTCCATCAGCATTTTGATGTATATTTCGTATGGGGTTACATCTCCTTTCAAGTAGGTTTTGTCTCTGGCGTTTTGAAGGTCAACCGCCTCTATCGGACAGTTTTCTGCTTCCTTCCACAATTCTTCAAATTCCTTTTCCGCATCTTGAACAAGATTTGTTTCTTGCACCAAAACATTAAACTCATATTGGCTTTCCGAAGAAACACCAAGTCCGTTGCCTGTCAGATTGCTTGAGCCAGTAATGGCGGCTGCACCTATTGTATGCTCATTCAGTCCATCAGGATAAAGAATGTATATCTTGGAATGAATGGATTTGCTCGGATGTGCCCTAAGTTCCAATTTTCCTTCAATAATATCCTCAACCATTTGAAACATTCCCTGTTCCACCTGCTCCGAATACTCGGAAGATTCAATGTCTTTCTGATATTGAAGAAGATAATCGCTTTTCACCTTTTCATTATCTCCGAAAAACAAGAGACCTCTGTTTGCAGCATCTGCAATGTACTTATCAACATTAATACCGATAAGGATTCGTACCTTATGGATACTGTCTAAGAAAGGCCTTAAAGAAAAATAGCCTGAAGCCCGAAGAAATCCGACGACAGCATCGAAATTCTGAATATGAGGATTATTTGAGAGAATATTCTCAAATTCATTCATCAATGTATTATCTCTTCTGTTGGTGAAAAAACGAGTTGCCATAGAAAGGATGTTTGAGTATGCAAAACTACAAAATAAGACAATTGGTGCAATTCTACGCCGAGAAATTTTGAATGGGGATGTTTGTTAAGTGCTTTCGGCCTTTCGGTAAAAAGGCGGCGGCCTTTTGGTGAAAAGCACGCCGCCTTTTACCCAAAAGCCCGCCTGCTTTTTGAAAAAGCAGGCGGGCTTTTAAAATTTGCCGCTCGTGCTTTTTTCAAAAGCTGGCGGCCTTTTCGGCTTGCGCTTCCGAGGGGTTTGTTTCAGCTTCTCTCACTTGAGCATGACAAGCATTTCCTTTTCTTTTTTCAACCACAGTAAGTCACCAAACATGACTTGAATTTACACCTTATTAATTAATAGGCAGTCCGGTAAAAGGCGTTTGATAAGAACGAACATTAAACGATCCACAAAAAAACTTCGGGACGAAAAAACACTTCGCCCCGAAGTCATCAGTTTATGTGTTGATGAAACTTATTCCATAGTGATTTTGCAGACCAAGTTTCTGTCGCCATAGGCATCGTCGATGTAGTTAATAATGTATGACTAATTGTTTACTCTTCTGACAATCATGCCTTCGACAGTTTCACGATCAATGCTAAAACAAAAACCTTTTGGAAGGGGAAAACTCTTGCTTTCTTTTGCATCAAGAACAACATTTAATACTTTTTCTATGTACTCACGTTTTCCTCCACCTCCCAAGTCGCCACCACCACAATATACTCTATACTTTATTGCGCATAAAACCGTTACCATACAATTGTTGTAGTTTGTTAACTCTAGGCAATCTTCTTGACGATAAACAAAATCTGCTTCAACTCCACCAATATCTTGAGTCGAACAAATCCCATTGATATAAAACTCACCATAGGGTCCATATGTAATACTAGAGTTAATCTCTTGACTGAAGCAATTAGAATGAATTCCTATTGAAGTAAATGATAATAAGAAAAGAAAGATTATGTTTTTCTTCATTTGTTTATGTGTTTAGTCGTTTGACTTTGCAGAGATGCGTGCATCTCTGCAAAGTCAAACAAACAATGCGGTTATTTTTCAATGAACTTGCAAACCAAATTCCTATCGCCGTATGCATCGTCGATGCGGGTGACATGCGGGAAGTACTTGTCCTGAACATCGCTCTTCATCGGGAAGCCGGCTTCCTCGCGGGTGAATGGGAATTCCCAGTTGCTGCTCATCAACATTTCGGCTGTGTAAGGAGCGTGTGAGATGATGTTGTCGCCCTTTGGAGCCTTACCTTCTTCGATGGCTGCGATTTCCTTACGGATTTGAATCATGGCATCGACGAAACGGTCGAGTTCGGCCAGAGGTTCGCTTTCGGTTGGTTCAACCATCAAGGTCTCGTGGACTGGGAATGCTACGGTTGGAGCGTGGAAACCGAAGTCCATCAAACGCTTGGCAATGTCGATAGCGGCAACGCCTGTGGCCTTGTTGATGGCGTTGATGTCAAGAATCATTTCGTGAGCAACATGACCATTGTTGCCGGTATAAAGGATTGGATAGTAATCCTTCAGTCTGTCCTTCAGGTAGTTTGCGTTCATGATGGCACCCATGGTAGCTTTCTTCAGACCTTCGCCGCCCAACATCTTGAGGTAGCAGTAGGTGATGGTGAGAATCTGGGCACTTCCGAAAGGACCAGCTGAAACTGCGCTCATCTGCTTTTCGCCGCCGGTTGGGAACAGGATGTGTGAAGGCAGATATGGCTTGAGGTGTTCGGCCACACCGATAGGACCAACGCCAGGACCGCCACCGCCGTGAGGAATGGCAAAGGTCTTGTGCAGGTTGAGGTGGCAGACGTCAGCGCCAATGAAACCAGGGCTGGTCAGACCGACCTGAGCGTTCATGTTGGCACCGTCCATGTAGACTTGACCGCCGTTGTCGTGAACGATCTTCACGAGTGTACGGATACCATCTTCATAAATGCCGTGGGTTGATGGATATGTTACCATGAAGGCAGCCAGTTCATCCTTATATTGTTCAGCCTTGGCCTTAGCGTCTTCAAGGTTGATGTTGCCGTGTTCGTCGCAAGCAACCACCACGACTTGCATACCAGCCATAGCAGCCGAAGCAGGGTTGGTGCCGTGTGCCGAAGCAGGAATCAGGCAGATGTGGCGGTGACCTTCACCGTTGGCTTCCTGATAACGACGGATGGTGAGCAGACCTGCATATTCGCCGCTTGCACCTGAGTTAGGCATGAAGCTCATGCCCTTGAAACCAGTGATTTCGCAAAGGTCTTTGGTCATTTCGTCGATGAGTTCGAGATAACCTTCCACTTGGTCAGTAGGAACGAATGGGTGAATGTTGCCGAATTCAGGCCAGCTGAGGGCGTACATTGATGTGGCAGGATTCAGTTTCATGGTGCATGAACCGAGCGGAATCATGCAGCGGTTGAGGCTGAGGTCGCGGTTTTCCAGTTTCTTCATGTAACGCATCATGTCGGTCTCGCTGCGGTAGTTGAAGAACAAAGGAGCTTGCAGGTAGGCTGATGTACGGCGCATACCTTCCTGAATGCCGCACATGCTCTTGTATGAACCGTCGCAAACGAGGTCTTCATGCTTCACGTTCATGGCTTCGCAAACCACGGCAACGATTTCGTTGATGTCTTCCTTAGCGGTGGTTTCGTCGATGCTGATGCCGAAATGCTGCTTGTCGATGATGCGGAAGTTCATCTTGTGCTGCAAGGCGATTTCGTTGACTTTGCAAGTGCAGACACCTTCAGGCATTTCGAACAACAAGGTGTCGAAGAAGTTCTTGTTGAGTTGCTTGACACCATATTTCTCCATTTCGGTAGTGAGCTTGCAAGAAAGGCAGTTGATGTGTTGGGCGATTTCCTTCAGTCCGTCCGGGCCGTGGTAAACGGCATAGAAACCTGACATGATGGCCAGCAGAGCCTGTGCAGTGCAGATGTTGGATGTGGCTTTTTCGCGCTTGATATGCTGTTCGCGGGTTTGCAGGGCGAGACGGTAAGCTGGATTGCCGAGGGCATCCTTCGAGATACCGATGATACGGCCTGGCATTTCGCGCTTGTAATCTTCTGTGGTGGCGAAATAACCGGCATGAGGACCGCCAAAGCCCATTGGCAGACCGAAACGCTGGTTGGAACCGAGGACGACGTCAGCACCCCATTCGCCTGGAGGGGTGATGAGGGTCAAGCTGAGCAGGTCGGCGGCAACGGCAACTTGCATGCCTTTGGCTTTCCAGTCGGCAACCTTGGTGCGGTTGTCAACGATTTCACCGAACTGGTTAGGACACTGAATCAGGATGCCGAAGAAGTCTTCACCGCAGGTGAAATTGTTGAGGTCGTCGACAACGACTTCAATGCCAATGAAATGAGCGCGTGTCTTGATGACTTCGATGGTCTGTGGGAACACGTCGTTAGCAACGAAGAATTTCTTCACGCCAGCCTTCACCTGAGCGCGGCTGCGGGCGTGCCAGAACATCAGCATAGCTTCGGCCGCTGCCGTACCTTCGTCGAGGAGGGAAGCGTTAGCCAGAGGCATGGCGGTGAGGTCGCTAATCACGGTCTGGAAGTTCAGCAGGGCTTCGAGACGGCCTTGTGAAACTTCAGCCTGATAAGGAGTATATGAGGTGTACCAACCTGGATTTTCAAGGATGTTGCGCATGATGACACCTGGAGTGATGGTGTTGTAGTAGCCCAAGCCGATGTAGGTTCTGTACTGCTTGTTCTTGGCACCGATGGCTTTCAGATGACTGATGCACTCGTATTCGTTCATGCCGCGACCGATGTTAAGGTCTTGTGGCAGACGGATTTCAGGAGAAATAATCTCGCTGATGAGCTGTTCCTGTGATGCAACGCCGATGACCTTCAGCATCTTTTCAGCATCTGATGCGGTAGGACCATTGTGGCGGTTGATGAAGTTGTTGTTAATCATTGTGTTATGTTTTGAATTGTTATTATTCGTTGAGTTTTGTAATCAAATCGTTTACAGTGTTAATGCTGGTCAGGTCGGAATCTGGAATTCTCTTGAGTTTCGGATACCATTCTTTATAGGTAGACCAATCTTTCAATATCGTAAGTCTCAGATATTCAAATTCTTCTCCGCTGACACCTTCGCTCTTGTACTTATTATATAAATCGGTGTAAGGATCCATTTGAAGTGTCTTTTGGTGAATCAATCCCCAGAATTCCTGCTTGAACATTTCATCTGGTGTCTGTGTTACAGGTTCTTCTACAGGAGCAACTTCTGGTGTGTTTTCGATTACATTAATGCTATCTGAATCTACAGTTTCAATTTCTGTAGTTTCAGGGACTTCAACTGTTTCAGGCGTTTCTACGACTTCTACAACATCCTGTTTTTTATTTGCCTTTTCTTTGCTTCCCGAAGGCTTTGCAACCAATGCGATAAGGACGATGATGATCACAAGTGCTGCTGCGCCGAGGATGATGTATTTCAGGTTTGATTGAATTCGGTTTGAAAGTGGCTCTTTCTCGTATTGTGCAATAAGTTTGCCATCATAAATGCGGTTCTCGGGCAGCATGACGCATTTGAAGCCCGTGAATTTGAATCCTTTAGGTGGTATGATATAATCTTGTACATCGTGACCGTCTTCGTAGAGTGAATATGGGCAGCCGTCCATTTTTTCACCATCACCGGCATCGATGCAGAAGTGTTTCTCAGAATATTTATCCATTTTTGTCTCTTTTGTTTGGGGTTATTTTAAGGTCTTGTTTAAGGTAATGAAATCCGGATAAGCCAACTGTTGGTTATTGATGTTGATGTAAGGCTTGACCTTCAGGCCGACATTGACAGGCTCGCTGCTTGCACCGGCCAGTTTAAATGCCAGATTTACAATGGCATCAGCCGATTCGCCACTGAAAAGCTGGAATAAATCGGTGGTAATCGGAATTGAGACCGAACCTTTCGAATTGGCTGGAACGTTCACGCCTTGGTTGAGCGTGGTGCTGACGACTTGCTTCCCGTTGAGGGTGAGGACATAGTCCATTTTCGTCATGGCTGCAGCAATGGAGTTGGGATTGTTGACATCTAGATTTACATTAAATGATACCGGCAGACTCTTGTTAATCAATGCGTTGGTAAGGCTGAGCAATTGCGAAACGTTCAGGTCGTTTTTGGTCATGCCTTTGTTTAGGTTGATGCCTAACATCTGGATGTTGTTGACGTTGTTGAAATCAAACGTGCAGTTGACCATATTGTACATCTGTGATGCTTGGTCAGCGAGGTCGATAAGTGCTTCGCATGATGAAAGACCTAATGCTATGAAAACGATAATGAGTGTCCTTCTTATTCTTGACATGGTGTTTTCTTTTTGATTATCAATAGTTTCCAATAAAATCTCTATGACTGCCGATAAATGTCGCCAGGCGGTGTTCAATAAGTTTGCAATATTACGCAAAAAAGTCGGATGAAACATCCGACTTTTGGAATTATTTTTCCATAAAATAAAGCCTTGATAATCTTATGCCTCATTGTGACGGCTGGCTCTCTTGCGTTCCAGTTCGTCGAGGATGATTTTGCGCAGGCGTAGGCTCTTTGGCGTGACTTCGAGATACTCGTCGTCGCGAATGTATTCCATGTATTCTTCCAACGAGAATCTGACAGGCGGAATCAGTCGGATGGCTTCATCTGAACCTGATGCACGCACATTGGTAAGATGCTTTTCCTTGTTGATATTCAATACGATATCATTGGAACGTGTGTTCTCGCCAATGACTTCACCGGCGTAAACGTCTTCATTCGGATTGACGAAGAAAATGCCTCTGTCCTGCAATTTCCAAATGGCGTAAGGAATGGCTTGACCAGTTTCCATCGAAATCAAGGCACCATTGTTGCGGGTCGGCAATTCGCCTTTCCAAGGTTCGTAATCCTTGAAACGGTGCGAAATGATGGCTTCACCTTCGGTAACTGTCAACAGCGTGTTTCTCAGACCGATAAGGCCTCTTGACGGGATGTCGAAATCCAGACACATGCGGTCGCCCTTTGGCTCCATTTGGGTCATTTCGCCCTTGCGTGTGGTGACTTGTTCGATGACGCGGCCTGAGAAATCTTCAGGAACGAGAACCGTCAGACATTCGATTGGTTCGCATTTCACATCGTCGATGTATTTGATGATGACCTTAGGCTGGCCCAACTGGAATTCGTAACCTTCGCGGCGCATGGTCTCAACCAGAATGCTGAGGTGCAGAATACCACGACCGTAAACCATCAGTGAATCAGGCGAATCGGTGTCTTCAACTTTCAGGGCAAGGTTCTTCTCGGTTTCCTTGTAAAGTCTTTCACGAAGGTGACGCGAAGTAACGTATTTGCCTTCCTTGCCGAAGAAAGGTGAGTTGTTGATGGTGAACAACATGCTCATCGTGGGTTCGTCAACCTTGATAGGCGGGAGGCCTTCAGGATTTTCGTAGTCGGCAACGGTGTCGCCAATTTCAAAGTCGTCGAGACCCATTAAAGCGATGATGTCGCCGGCTTGAACCGGATTCTTTGTGCGCTCCTTGCCAAGACCTTCAAAAGTGTAAAGTTCCTTGATGGTGCATTTCACCAATGAACCGTCGCGCTTCACCAACGAAACGTTTTGACCAGCTTGCAGAGTCCCACGCTTCAGACGGCCCACAGCGATACGGCCAACGTAGGAGCTATAATCCAAAGAGGTAATCAGCATTTGTGGTGTGCCTTCTTCATATTTGGCTTCCGGAATAGTGTCGATGATGACATCAAGCAAGTGTGAAACATCGCTCGTTTCATGCTTCCAATCGTCTGACATCCAGCCTTGTTTCGATGAGCCGTAAACGGTCGGGAAATCCAACTGGTCTTCGGTGGCGCCAAGGTTGAACATGAGATCGAAAACAGCTTCCTGAACTTCGTCAGGACGGCAGTTCGGCTTGTCGACCTTGTTGATGACGACGATAGGTTTCAGACCCAATTCGATGGCTTTCTGCAACACGAAACGGGTTTGTGGCATCGGGCCTTCAAAAGCATCAACCAAAAGCAGCACGCCATCGGCCATATTCAGAACGCGTTCCACTTCGCCACCGAAATCAGCGTGGCCAGGAGTGTCTATGATGTTGATTTTTACGTCTTTATATCTGACTGAAACGTTCTTCGAAAGAATGGTGATGCCGCGTTCGCGTTCCAAATCGTTGTTGTCGAGAATGAGCTGACCGGGCGTTTCTTCCGATTCCTTGAAGAGTTTCGACTGGTGAAGAATCCTGTCAACCAAAGTGGTTTTGCCGTGGTCAACGTGAGCAATAATGGCTATGTTTCTAATACTCTGCATATTGTAAAAATTATTTCTCCAAAAATTGAAGCTGCAAAGGTAGTGATTTTTGGCGGAAAATACTGAAATTTGAAAGGAAAAGTTTTGTTGAGGTTTGCAGTTTGATTTATTCAGCAAATAAATCCGGTTCGTTTTCAATAAGATCTTCGGCGAGATTTCTGTAATCAAGGTTGTCGATGCCATATTTCCCGATTTCAATCATCTTGGCTAAACGGCTCGAGTAATAAATCTTCATTGCTTCCCGTTCGGAAATTTGCTTGATTTCGGCTATGCAATTGATGATGTTCTCTGCCAACCTTTCGCGATAGAATTTTGTGAGTGTTTCGTGGTCTACCATGACTTCATGCCTTTCATAACCTAACTCCCTTTTCTTCAACGTATTCGCTAATGTCTTCGGTAAGATACTCCATGCCTAAAGTGTGAAGCGTGTCGTAATGTTTGATGATGTAATTGTCAAGGATTCCTGTTCGGTCGAGAATGGCGTAGACTTCTGTCGGGAGTTTGTGCCATTTTTCGGCTAACTGATGTATGACGAACACTGAAAACCTTATTTTCTTGCTTTCTTCCATTGCGAGATGCGAATTATCATTGCGCAAAAATAGTCAATAAATTGGAATTGTGGCGAATGTGTGTTTTACTTTTTTTTGGCTTGTGAAATCAAATTTTGCCAAAAATGCCTATTTTTGCAAAAACGAACAACAATGAGCGAAACAACAAGAGCGGTCTTGCAGCAGTATTGGGGCTATCCGTCATTCCGTCCCATGCAGGAAGACATTGTGGATGCGGTGGTTGGCGGTCGCGATACCTTGGCACTTTTGCCCACGGGCGGCGGAAAGTCGATTTGCTTTCAGGTGCCGGCGATGGCAATGGATGGCATTTGCATTGTCATCACGCCTTTGATTGCCTTGATGAAGGATCAAGTCGCTCATTTGGTTGAAAAAGGCATTTCTGCCATGGCAATCTACTCGGGAATGCACACTGATGAAATTGCCTTGGCTTACAATCAGGCGGTTTTCGGACGCTTGAAATTCCTGTATGTTTCTCCCGAAAGGCTTCAAACTGACCAGTTTATGGAGGCTTTGAAACGCATGAAAGTCTGCCTGCTTGCTGTCGACGAGTCGCACTGCATTTCCCAATGGGGCTATGATTTCCGTCCGCCGTATCTGAAAATTGCTGAAATTCGGCCATATATTCCGAAAACACCTGTTCTGGCTTTGACGGCCACGGCTACGGCAAAAGTCGTTGACGACATACAGTTTCGTCTCGGCTTCAAGCAGAAAAATGTCTTTCAAAGCAGTTTTGAACGGAAAAATGTGACTTATAATGTTGTCCATGAGGCGGATAAATATGGCGTTTTGTTCCGTAAACTGAGTGCCATGAAGTCGGGCAGTGCTATCGTTTATGTCCGAAACCGCAAGAAAACGCAAATCATTTCGGATTGGCTGAATTCCGTTGGCATTCCGTCGACTTTCTATCATGCGGGGTTGGATTCAAAACTGCGCGACGAGCGTCAGGATTTGTGGATGAAAGGCAAGGTGAAAGTCATAGCAGCGACCAATGCTTTTGGCATGGGCATCGACAAGCCGGATGTGCGTCTGGTCATTCACATGGATTTGCCCGACAGCATTGAGGCGTATTTTCAGGAAGCAGGCCGTGCGGGACGCGATTTGCAGCCGTCGGAGGCTTTCCTTTTGGTTTCGCCAGCCGACATTCAGAAACTGAAGGACGATTTTGTACAATCTTTTCCTGAGCTTGAGCGCATTAAATTGATTTATACTGCTTTAGGAAATTATTTCAATATTCCGGTCGGCGCAGGCGAAAACATTTCATATCCTTTCATTATTGCTGATTTTGCCAACCGTTACGGTTTTTCGGTTTTGGAGGTTTTCCATGCCTTGAAAATCCTTGAAAAAGAAGGCTTTTTCGTGCTTTCCGAGGCTTTCGATGAACCTTCAAAAGTTATGATTAAGGCTTCGCGCGATGATATTTATGGCTTTCAACTTGCTAATGCTCAATATGATGTCTTGATTCAATATCTGCTGCGCAATCTGCCGGGCGTCTTGACTGATTTTGTGAAAATCAACGAGGAAACCGTGGCAAGAAAGACGGGTCTTCCGCTTGAAAAAGTGATTTCGCAACTAAAGAAACTCGATGAATATCACTTCCTTTCCTACGCACCGCGAAACGATAAACCTCAGATTCTTTTCTTGCATGAATTTGTTGATACAAAGCATTTTAACCTTTCAAAGGAAAACTATCACGATAGGAAGAAGGATGCTGAAGAACGCATCAAGGCGGTGATTGCGTTTGTCAACAATGATGATGAATGTCGGAGTGTGCAGCTGTTGCGTTATTTCAACGAAAAGACCAACAAGCGTTGTGGCCGTTGCGATGTGTGCCTGAAGCATGGAAAATCAAGTCGTTCAGGCATGAATTATGAGCAAATGAGCAGTAAAATTGTCACTGCGGCGCATGAGGGCAATCTTTACATGAAAGATGCCGTGAAGTTGTGTGCCGGAAATTCCGATGAGGAAATCCTTGATGCGATTCGTTTGCTTGTTGACGAAGGTGTGTTGTCGATAGACAAAATGGGCTACATAAAGTCTAAGAAATGAAAAAAGGAACTGATATTCAGTTCCTTTTTATGAATAGCTCATCGCAAATCGATTAGATGAGGTCTGTAGCTGGCTTGAATTTAACCACTTTCTTAGCTGGAATGTCAATGATTTCACCAGTCTTTGGGTTGTGGCCTTTTCTGCCTGGGCGTTCAGAAACTCCCAATGTGCCGAAACCAACGAGAGTAATCTTGCCATCGTTTTTCAATTCGGCCTTTGTAACTTCGACCATAGCATCGAGAGCTTTCTTGGCATCTACTTTTGTCATTCCTGCTTTTTCAGCAATTGCGCTGATTAATTCTACTTTATTCATTTTGTAAGTGTTTAAAGGTTTAACGTTTACGGGGCAAAAGTAATTTATTTTTCGATATTCCAAGCTTTTTTTGCCGAAAAACATCATATTTTCTAAAAAAATGCAATATTTCTCTAAAAAGTCCTGTTTTATACAGAGTTTTAATCAATTCAGAGTCGAGTATGGAACGATTTTCCAGTTTCCATCAAGGTGTTGGCCGCGAAGGAAATCGGCAATCGGCATGGCTTTTTTGCCGGCTTGTTGAACCATGGTCAGATGCAGGTAACCGTCTTTCAAGGCAATTTTCAGATATTTCTTGTTGTCGGTGACAACTGTGCCGATGGATTCTGATGGTTCGCAACTTTCAATTTCGGAAGCATAAATTTTCAGGTCAATGCTGTCGTTACTTTCCGAGCAAATCGTGGCATGGGCGGCAGGGTAAGGCGACAATCCCCTAATGTGGTTGTAAGCCGTCTGGCAGTCGGATTCCCATTTCATGTAGCAGAAATCCTTGAAAATTTTCGGGGCATCTTTTAATAAGGTGTCGCCAGCCAGTTCTTCCTGTGTCAGGGTCTGATATTCGCCTTTTTCGATTTTCTGGATGGTTTCAACAACGACCTTGTTGCCCAAAAGCATCAGCTCATCGTGCAGTTCACCGGCATTTTCGTCGGGGCGGATGGCGACTTTCTCGCGCATGATGACGGCTCCTTTGTCGATTTCCTCGTTGAGGAAAAACGTGGTCAGGCCGGTCTCGGTTTCACCATTGATGATGGCGTGGTTGATGGGTGCTGCGCCACGGTATTGGGGCAGGAGTGAGGCGTGAAGGTTGAAGGTGCCGTATTTTGGCATTTTCCAGACAGTTTCAGGCAACATTCTGAATGCCACCACGATAAACAGATTCGCCTGATAGGGTTCCAACGCTTTCAAAAATTCCGAATTTTTCAGTTTTTCGGGTTGTAGCAAAGGCAGGTTGTGTTCCAATGCGGTTTTCTTGACATCCGAAAACTGTATTTTTTTCCCTCTTCCGGCAGGTTTGTCGGGCATGGTGACTACGGCGGCAACTTCATATCCTGCTGCCAAAATCGCTTCTAACTGCGAAGCGGCAAATTCGGGCGTACCGAAATATACGATTCTCATTTTTTCCATGGCGCAAATTTAGTGAGAATTAAAGAATAACTTGTAACGAAAACAGTTGTTTTTTTCGCTTTGCTGAACACAAAATCGAAGATTCGACGTAGTCAATTATCGTAAATTATCAAAAATTATAATCGTTTATATATCAGTTAATTTATGGAAATTCATGTTTATAAAAGCGAAATTGATATGTTTTAGAATTGTCTCAACTTGTTTTTTTATTGTTACTAAGGTTTGTTTAAACAAAAAAGCCCGACTCGAAAGTCAGGCTTTAAAAAAGTATCATGATTACAGTCTAACTTATTTCAGTTTTTCTTCCATGTTGGCAATGTTTCTGTTGATGTCGAAAGCTTCGTTGCTCAGAGGGAAGTCGCTCTTTAAGCTCTTGTAAACTTCGAGAGCCTTGGCGTAGTTGCCCATGATTTCGTAGGTCATGCCTTCCTTGAGGAGGAACATTGGCGAGGTGAAATCGTTAGGGTTCTTGGCAGCGGCTTTGCCATAGTAGCTGACAGCGCTGTTCATGTCGTCGAGTTCCATGTAGCAGTCGCCGATAGCGCCGAGAGCCATAGGAGCAATGATTTGGTCGTCGCTGTCAAACTTCTTGAGGTAGTTGATAGCATCGGCATAGTTGCCTAACTTCATGTAGCTGATGCCTGCATAATATGAAGCGAGTTTACCGGTCTTTGTTGAACCGTAGTCGCTGATGATGTCAAGGAAACCGAGGTTGTTGCCGTCGCCGTTCAGAGCGTTTTCGTATTGCTCGTTTTCAAAGTACTGCTGGGCTGTGAAAATCTGTGAACTTGCGGTTTCGTTACGCTTTTGGTTGCGTTTCGAAATGCCCCAAATGGCCAAAGCGATGACCACTACGGCTGCCAAAATGATCCATAAAGTCTTCTGATTCTTTTCAATCCAAAGTTCAGTTTTGCTTAATGCTTCTTCTACGTTTTCGAGTCTTTCGTCTCCTTGATTTACATTCTGTGTTGTTGCCATATCAATTCAAAATTTTGAGTTGCAAAATTACGCTTTTTACTTATACGAATTACATTTTTTTCATTTTTTGGATTTAATTTTTGATTTTTCTTTGCAATGTGTTGATATATAGTTGTTTGCTATGTTTTTGAAAATTGCTTTTTTGCTTTCTATCGCAGAAAGTCTTATTTTTGCAGCCGTTTTTAAAGAAAATGCGATGACGCCAAGAGACAAAGCCTTATATGATTTTCTGAGTCAGTTCATTACGGATGAGCGCAAGCAAAGATTCGAAGAAGTGTTGGATTACCGTACCCGCCACCTGACCGTGGTGCTTGAGGATATTTTTCAGCCGCACAATGGAAGTGCCGTTTTGCGCAGTTGCGATTTGCGTGGCATTCAGGATATTCACATTATCGAAAACCGTTACGAGTATGATGTCAATCCTGATGTGGTGATGGGCAGCACGAAATGGCTCAACCTTTATAAATATAATGGCGAGGAGTTTAACACGCCGGCTGCTTTTGCCAGATTGCGCGAAAAAGGATACAAAATTGTTGCCACTTGCCCGCATCGCGATGACTTTACGCCCGATACCTTGCCTTTGGACAAACCGATTGCCTTAGTGTTTGGTACTGAGAAACTTGGCCTTTCCGATTATGCTGTTGAAAACGCCGATATGCACGTCCGTATCCCGATGTTCGGCTTTACCGAAAGTTACAATATCAGTGTTTCGGCAGCCTTGATGATGTATGCCTTGACGGAACGTCTGCACCAATCCACCGACATTGACTGGCATCTGCCTGATGAAGACCGAGACCAACTCCGTTTGGAATGGACGCGCCGCACTCTGACGCGCATCCGCCAGTATGAACGTAAGTTTGCGGAATTGCATCCTGAGTTTGGAGAAATTGATAATCAGTAGATAAATACTTGTTTTGGCGCAATTTTTGTAATGAATAAGCCGTAATCCTAAAACTTATTTACTATGAATAAATTGCTCTTTACTTTGTTTTTACTGGGCTTTGCAGGCATTTCCGCTTTTGCCCAAAAGAATGTCGCCTTCAAATTGGAAGGCGTTGTGGTCAATGCGAAAAACGAATGTGTTGAAGGCGTTGGCGTTTACAATTCGCAGAATCTGTTGCTCTCCATTACCGATGCAAACGGCATTTTCAGGGTCGATTTGAAATCGGCGGCGACGCTTGTGTTTTCGCACGTCGGCTATGATAGGAAAGTCGTCCAAATGGATCCAAAGCAGTTGCAGGCCGATGAAAAAGGCGTATACAAAACTGTCGTCACTTTGAAAAGCAAGGTGGAAAACATTCAGGAAGTGACGGTTACGGCCAATGTGCCGCAATTGGCTTACGATAATGAAATCGTCTGGGTGATTGACTATCTGGTGGGTTCGGATGGCATTTATGCCATTACGAGCACGGGCACAAAATCGAATTTGCTGCATTTGAGTCTTGAACAGGACACCATTTCGCAGTGCCCTTTGGCGCAGAAATACGAAGAGCTGTATCGCGATGTTTTCGGCAATGTGCAGGTCTTGAGTGCCGACTCAATCTATCAGGTTTATTGCGACGGCAAGGATTTGCATCTGCTCTATGGTAACGACATCGACAGATATAATAAGGTGTTGAAACCGATTGTTGCCGCGACCGATAGCGTCATTGTGCAGCAAAACTATATGATGCTTAACCAATATATCGTTTATGTGGTCGCAAATAAAAATACAAGGAAACAACATTTGCTTGAACCTATTGAGGGTGAGAAACTTGAAATATTGGAAAACTGGGGATCGGATAATTTGCGTGAAGCGAAAGCTTTGAAAGGAGGTGCGTTAGAGAAAGGGCTGGGAACAGAATGGATACAAGTGATTAAAGCCGAACAAGAGCAAATCAGGTCAGGGAAAATATATGCTAACGCCAACAAGCCAATAGAATTTTATAATAATCCGGCGGCGTTTGATCCAATTACCCAAGAGGAAGAGGCAAAGAAATTCGATTATCGGGATAATCCTAAAATGCGATTGTTTTT
Organism: Candidatus Limimorpha sp.; assembly: GCF_056203535.1. Classification (NCBI taxonomy): domain Bacteria; kingdom Pseudomonadati; phylum Bacteroidota; class Bacteroidia; order Bacteroidales; genus Candidatus Limimorpha; species Candidatus Limimorpha sp. The sequence continues at coordinate 21,691 of NZ_JBADWU010000102.1, forward strand.
TAAGCCTGTCTATAGCCCCGTGATTTCAATCAATAATCGGCTTTATCTGTTTGATTTTGAAAATGATAATTTGTATGTCTACGACAATTTGGGCGAGTTTTTGTGGAAAAGTGTCATTGCCTTTCATAGAAAATCTGGCTATGGAAAGAATCTGAAAATAAACAATCCCAACCCTTGGGATGAAAACGTGATTGTGGATGTCGCCAAAGGCAAATGCTACGGACAGTTCATCACGGACGGCATGGTGACGCTGAAAGAAATCAACCTGAAAAACGGCAATGTCGGCGAGGCCTATAAATTGGACCAGCATTATTTCCCGACAAAGATTCAGGTTTACGATGGCTACGCCTATTATCTCTTTCTGGATTCAAGGAAACATAACGGCGACAGAAGAAGTCTTTATCGGGTGAAACTGTAGGATTTGCGGTTATTCCGAGTCTTCCGTTGAAAAGTTTGTTTGTGCGTTAAAAATGATGGCTGTACTATAACAGATGACTGATTATATAGCGAATAGAATTTATATAGATTCCCGACGCTTGCGGCGGGAATCTATAATTGTGATGACAGAAAAATCAGTCATTAACTAAACTAGAACCTTAAAAATTTATATGGTCTCTATTTTTTGTCGTTTTTTTCATTTCCAAAACCTTCGAAGAATCCTTTGACAAAAGTTGGCGTGGAAAAGCGAACTGTAAACATACATCATATTCCTGTTTTTTTCACATTTTTATGCTAAAAATCACTCAATTTTTCTTTATTTCCACCTTCAGCGGTTGGTTGTCGTAGCACCAATTGCGATGATATGACATCTGTTCGGAAATGAATGTCTTAATGTCGTCCACATTCCAGTCGAAAGCATCTCCGGCATCAATCAGGATTTCAGTGAGGCGGTTGATGGCTTGCGAGTGATATACGCTCGACACTTGGTTGAAGGTTTTGCCCGTGGCATGGGCTACGGCATCGATGGTCTCGACAGCTCCGCTGAGTTCTTCAAACAGCAAGTCTTCGTTGTGACGATAGCGTTTTCTGTTATCTTGTTCTATCATAGTGCATTATGTTTTTATTGTTCTTGTTCTTCAATTTTCTTCCGATAATCCTGAATGTCGAGAATCAAGCCGTCGATGATAGAGAGTTTCTGCTCTTTTGAATAGTCATCATCAAGTTGAGAGTCAAGTAATTCGGTGATGGAAAATTCGACGGGATAGTTGCAGCCATCTTCATTGGGAAACAATACGAAATAATAATCCCTGCTAATTTCTGTGTTCATAATGATATGTTTATTGCGTTAATACTTACTGCAAAATAAAAACAGAGGTGTGCTATTTGTGGGCACACCTCTGTTGAATGTTTGTTTTGCTGAAAAAAAGCGGTTTCTATGCTATCGGGTCGCCGCAAAACTCGCGTCGTTTGCAAGTTTTGCAATGCTTGCCCATTTAATATCCTAATTTTTTCAATTTATTTTTCATCCATTCGACTCTGTCCTCCGTGTCGATGCCATCTTGTTGCGGAATAAGGAATTTTTGTTTAACCTTCCATTCATCATTAATATATTCGTACAAGATGTACTTATCATTTTCACAATTTAAAGCCAAAGTGTCTGATAGCATTAGACAATCACCTTGATAAGCATAATCTCCTAGATCATACTCCTCATTCATTTGGTAATACAAAGCCAAAATAAACACATTCCAGTTCCTTCCACTAAGACGTTCTTTAGTATGCATTCTCAAAATATGATAATCACCATCATAAGTATAATAATAACCGAATGTGTATGACAACATCGTGTCATTGTACTTTACAAAATAATAACGCCAATCTTTTTGTGTGTTTTCATCACTTAAAAAATTGTCAATTATTTGTTGAAGATTAGGTTCATCAACTTTTGTCAATGATGATAACAAGGCATTTAACGTTGCTTTGGTATGGACTTCAAATCCTGTACGCTGGTTGGACGGATGTAATAAATCTTCCCAAGTTGAATCGTTCTCTGTTCCTAATTGCCAACGCCAACCAACCCCTTGTGAATAATCACCTTTTGCAAGTAACGCTCGTGAAACCAAATCCCAATTACAGTTGTTGAAAAGTTCTCTGAACTTATCAAAATTGGCGAAGTTATCCAACCCGACAACAGCAATGCAGCCATACAAAAGTGAATGGTCTTCCAAATGGAACAAGGCATCTTGCTTGTCTAAATTAGAAGGCAACCAATCTATTTTAGCTTGCTCTTCTTCTTTTTGGCGTTTATTATAGCCAATGCCTGTTGGAATTGTCCCCTTCAGAATTATTTCCTCCGTTTCAGCCAACAATTGCGGCATGTTATTTCTCTGTCCATCAGCACGAATTTCGTCTCGTGAATTCCATATCAGGTTCCTTACAATTCGTATGCGACGCTTGAAATCAGCATCTTGAACATCTTGTTTGTTTTGTAAGTAAACGACGACTGCATATAACAGCAAAGTCAGGTTCAATGGAAATTTACGGTTTCTTCCATTGTCGTCACCATAATCATCGCAGCATTGTTTGAATATATTCAGATTTTCCTGATAGATTTTCACCTTGCCCGATTCGTATGTGTTGTTGGCGAAAATCGAATTGAAGAAAACATCAATATCGAATCCACACCAGCAGTCAAATGATGATTTCAGGAAATCAAGATTTGCTTTCGATTCGGGATTATCTTTGCCATAAAGCAGTTTCGACAGTTTAAATGCGTCTTTCTCCAACGGTATTTGCTTTTTATAGCAGATTGTGTCGCTGATAAAGAAGAAATACCGCATAAATTCATCATCTATTATCCTGTTTTCACCGCGATATGGGAAAAGCATGTCCGTCCAATCTAAATCGAATTTGCGATTGAATTCTTTCGATATTTCTTCATCATACTCTTTAATCATCCCCTCGAATTCCGCCTTGAAATGTTCAAATTCAGTCAACGGTTTGCCTCGGGAGTTCATTTTAATATACAGTTCATCGGTAAGTCCCATATCAGAAATTGGCAAAAAGTAGAAGGTTATGTTCTCTAATTGCCCCCATAAAAAATTAGACGAATTGCCATATTTCTGATTGATAGCATCAATCATTACCAACATTCCATTGATTGTCGGATCATTGTGCCACTGGTACTGAAACCATGATTGGTCTTTCAATTCTTCTGAAATTGTCGTGCTGAAAGTAGGTGTGTGTGTTACCAATTTCTTGCAAAAATCTCGTGAACTCGGACGGGTGAAATAGGAAAAATGATTTAAAAACTCATAATCGTCTTCTTCAATGTTTTCCTTTTTTGCAACAAACCAATGCAACAAGAACAACGTGGTCAGACGTTGTTGTCCGTCGAGAGGAATGAGTTTTCCATTTTCAACTTCGCCATAAACGAAGTCCAGAGTGAGTGGTTTTTTGTTGTTTAAAGCTTCGAAAATTGTATCCAAAAAACGCTCCCTGACACGATTGACTTTGTCGGTTTTGCGACCTTGGGCATAGTCTCGCTGGATAATTGGTATTTCTATTTCCTTTATTTCTTGGAATAGGCTTCGAAATGAATATTGGTTTGTTTCCATCTTAGATTTGTTTGTTGATGATTGATAAATATGGCTTTAATGTAGCGTTCATCGCTTCGACATAAGCGTCACGGTCGGCTTTACCCCAAAAATGAAGCTGGTTTTTGTCTGAAGGAGTATAATACTTCAAGAAAACACGACGCGTACAAATCGGAATGTAGTCGCCATTTTTGTCCATTTCTATAATTTTATCCCGTTTAACGTCAAACGTTGAATTATTCAATGCCGAATTGTCAAATGTTCCGAGTAAAGCCATGTTTGAGAGCATGTGAATATAATCAATATTCTGCTCCAAATTCAATGCTTGAATCATCTTCTTAAACCATGCATCAAACGACTTTTCTGTGATGTTTTCCTTGTTTCTGCTTTCAATTTCCTCAATTAATGCAGCATTTTGTGTGCCGTCAATGTTTTTCAACGATTGCACATGCAGGTCAAGCCATTCATTCCACAATGCTTTTGTGTTCAAACCTTCCGACTGCTGGGCGTGAATGTGCTCAAGCGACCATCCGCCTTTTTTGTTTTTGTGTTTGTCAAATGGAAACCGCATTGATTTGTCACCGTTTTGGAAAACACTTTGCACGTTGAAAAGAAGCAAAAGTTTTTCGATGCTTGGGTAGTCGCTTTTGTTGTCGTATGACAAATCATGATACTCTTTATTGAAGTTGATACTATTGGCAATATATTCGTTGAGTGTCGACTTAAAATCGGATTTGCCTTTTTGGGAGGATTCTTCGATCATAGTTTGCAGAGAACATTGGTCAACCAAAATCAGATAACCAATCTTATGGTACAATTCAGAATCGTTATACCATTCTTTAATCCGCTGGAAGGTTTCAACAACCTTTTTCCAAAGTTCAATCTTGTTTTCTTTGTAATCATTAGATTTTGATTGTTCCATAAACCAAAAGAATGTTCTGTAGCGTTCTTTATCTCCGTCAGTCTTATTAGCCATCAAATCAAACAACAATTCAATACGTGTAGAAAAATCTTCGGCTTTTTTGTTTGTGATAAAATACCAGAGTTTCTCATCGTGGAGTTCTTTCTCAATATCGTCCCATTGTGTTGAAATTTCAAGCTGATAACGCTCGTCAATGCCGTTGTTCCTGCTTAGGAAAATGGCTTTTACCAGTTCTGCGTTTGTCAATGGAATCTTGCCTATGTTAAGGCGGGTAAAAAGCGATATGGCATCTTCAGTGCCGTTTATCTCATACCAAATGACACTTATTTTGTTGTTCAGTTTATTTGCAATCAAACTGGCCGTATTGTCGGCATCAGTGCTACTGTCAAACCAGTTTTTGATTGTTTTTGCAGCTTCTTTTATAAAATATTCGTCAATGTTTTCCGCATCGTCATTGATGTCGTCAAAATCAATATTTGATAGAAATTCCTTGCTTTTCTCTCTTATTTCATAATCTATCGTGTATTTCTGTTGTAGTTTTGGCCTAAAAGTACGAATGTAGCCTAAGATCAAGAACAAGGTAGTCAATCGCTGCTGTCCGTCAATCAATTCGTACTTGTTATCATCTATTTTTTTTACGACTATTGGCTGAAGGCAATAATTCTCTCCATCAGGAATTTCGTTTATGTCATCAAGAAGAATTTTCACTTCTACTTGCCATCTGTATCCACGCTGATACGAAGGGATGATGAAATCACCGGTGATTTCTCCAACTTTTTTTGTGGTTAAATTAATGGTGCTCATGTTTTCACGTATTGTTTTTGATATTAACATCATACATTTTTATTTCAAATTTTTGAATGGTTGCAAAAATACAAAAATTTCTGTTTTCGCTTGTGCCGCTAAAATATAATTGCATCTCAGTATCATCGTAACGAAGTGTTTTTTTTCGGCTGCAAAACTAAAACAAAGGTGTGCCAAATGTGGGTACACCTCCATTACAACTGTTTTTTCATGAGAAATTATAGCTTTATCTTTATATCGAATGGAGGGTTATCCAGCAAATCCTTCAACTCCTTTACTTTTTCTTCGATAAGTTCTTTTATTTTGCCATTAAACAGTTTTTCAAAAATAGTTTCATCATTCCAATCTTGTATTGGGAAAGGCTTATAGAAAACATACCATTTTGAAGAACGGCATGAGGCGTAATTACTAAAAGCTTTATTATTTATTACTTCTGGTTTGGTTCCAAGCAAATTTTCATTCCGATACTTAATGCCATAATTGAAATTTTTAAGGCCATCACTCATGAATTCAAAACAGATGCAGAATGTTTCCCATACAGGCTTGTAGAAGGAGAATTGTCCTTCATACGCTTTGCACCAGTTCTCGTTTTTTGGGAATTCAGGCTGGAGTATCATGCCCTCTTTTTCTGCTATTTCTATAACTTGCCGCTCTAATTCGGTATTCAGAATTTCGTTTCGAACAGCATCATAAGCTTCATGGATTTTGAATGCGGCATCATAGTTTTCGCGTTTCGCCAAGTATTTAACAAGTTCTTCTTTTGTTGTGTTTTCCATATTTTGATTAGTGAGTTTTAGGATTAAATCGAGATATTGTGTCATTGTTTCGCGGACAACAGGTCTTGCTGCTGCTTTCTCTCTGCAAGAACCAATCCATTTGGCTATATCATCAGCATAACTAATGCAATAGAAGTCTTTGTTTTTTTCAAGCGTTTTCGAATCACTTTTAATAGACTCTTCGGATGGTTCATGGCCATCAAGCGTCAGATACAACAGGATGTAATTCCCAAGACCATATTTTTCAGCAAATTTATAATATCTGTACAGTTGCTTTTTCTGGTCGCCTGCGTAAATCTTATTCTCAATGATTATTGCCTTCTTCGAATCCTCGTTCTCAATTAAAATGTCAATACGGCCGCCTTCCTCAAAATCATTTGTTTTATCTCCGATTTGATATTCCACTTTTGTTTTTGAATTGGCCATGTCAAAGGAGAAACTGTTGCCGTTGGATGATTCGCCTTTGACAAGTGGTGTTACGACATGTTCCATGAACAAGTCGAGGAATACGCATCCGGCACCATGTGAGCCATTGGGATTGAGAAGCGATGCAAGCATTGCGGAATGGGTCGTAACTTCATCATGCTGAGCACGCATTATTTCGAATATATTGAAGCAATCCCCCCGTTTGAATTTTTCCTGTTTGAGGATTTTTTCTTTTTGTGAAATAAGAAGCACCTGATTAACAATATCTTTTATCTTTTCTTCCATAAAGTTATGGTTTTCTTAATGCAACAGCTATTTTCGTAATAAGTGCAAAAATAACAAAATACTACTTTCCTTTACATTGTCTTGAAAAACATTTGCATTTTTGCGTCTTCTTTGGGATAATGTCAAGGGAAGAGTACTATGAATACTCTTCCCAAGCCAGCAACTCACTTTTTAGGCACAAAAGCGTAAGTCTTATCTCTTATCAATTTTGCCTCACCGCCGAGCAGATGAGCGGCTTCTTTTAACTCACTTGAACTACTGTAAGTTTGGACATTGCCATTTGGAAAATTTAAAGTGTACATCATTTCAGCCCTAAATCCGTGTCGGGCGCAACTTCTGTTATTTCCTACTCTGTTGTACGCTTTTCGGAACCGCGTCCATCGTCTCGATGTTTTTTCGGCTGCAAAATAAAAACAGAGGTGTGCCAAATGTGGGCGCACCTCTGTTGGATTGATGAATATCTCGAGTTTTATATTGTCATTATTTTTTTTTCGCGATTTGAGATAATGATGAGCGTTTGTCGCTTCATTATCTCACTTGATTTCAAGGGCATTCTTGTTTTTGGCGTTCAAAGGTGAAATAATGGATTGTCCTGTTCGAGTTTCTATGTTTTCTCTGGCATCTTTTGCCACGCTGCCGCCTTCAATTGCAATTTGTCGGCTTTCTTCAAATGTTTCAGGATCGCGCGATTTGGAAATGGCGGTAGTGGTAACCTCAGCCAACATATTCAGCACCAGTTCAATGTTGGTCATATTGTCGCGCAGATTTTCCTTTTTCAGATTCTTGAATTGCTTGTATTGCTTTACCGAAAATCCGCTCCAAGCTTTGGTCATCTCGTTGGTCAGGATGGCGTAGTCTTTTTCAAGTTCGATGCCACGCGCTTTCCATTCATCGGTCAGTTCCTTGCGCATTTCGATGGATTGCAGACGCTGGTTTATCCAACCTTCTGTGTAGCCTTTGGCTCGGTAAAAGTCAGCACCGCGCAAGATGGCTTTTTCAGGGTCGGCAATTTCATCGAGGCGTTCGCTGCCTACTTGTGCCAACCACATCTTGAAAGGTTCTGCTTTGGGCGAGGGTATGGATTGGATGAGACGCAAAAGATTGGATGTACTAACTACATCTGTCATACGCATTTTCCCATCAATAGCTTGCATTTTCAAACCGTGACAATTTGTCACGGTTTCATTTCCTTCTTGTTTTAATCGCTGTTTCAGCTTTCTCCAATATGTAGAAGGATTAGTGCTATCGGTCAGTACATCAACCACATCCACAACAGAAAAATACCATTCCTCTTCATCTTCGTTCCATGCAGTGCGGATTTTCTTACTCTCGAAAAGTTTGATTTTGTTTTCCATCATTGTTTGATATTTTGTTTTATTTGATATCATTAGATGCTGCAAATCTACGACTTTATTTTTCTCATTCACAAAATCTCCTTGGCAATCGCCGCGCAAGCCTCGGCATCGGCCAAGGCATTGTGATGGTTCTGCAAGTCGTAGCCGCAGCGGGCGGCGATGATGTCGAGATTATGATGGCCGCCCGGCCAGACTTTGCGCGAAGCGATGCAGGTGCAATAAAACTCGTAATCGGGATAATCCATCTGATAGACGCGGAAGACGGCTTTCAGACAACTCTCGTCGAAGGATTTGTTGTGAGCCACAAGAGGCAGACCGCGCTCTCCGTTCATGCTATTGACGCCTTCGATGCCGTACTTTTCAAGCAGGGCTTCCACCTTTTCCCACACGAAAGGGAAGACGGGGGCATCTTCGGTGTCTTTGGCGCACAACCCATGCACCTGACTGCACCAGTAGTTGTAATAATCCGGTTCGGGCTTGATGAGCGAATAGAATCTATCGACAATCTCGCCGTCGCGAACGATGACGACGCCAACCGAACAAACGGAGGAACGCTCGCAGTTGGTGGTCTCAAAATCTATGGCTGCAAAGTCTTTCATATTTATACATTTAATGTATTTCTTATTTCTGAAATTTCCTTCATGATGTTGGAAACAATACTCTCTCTTGAATGACCGTAGTCAGAAAAATGCTTTTTCCCCAACCAGGAGTGTTTCTGTTGTTCCTCAGATGTATCAAATTCAAAATTATTCAATATATCTATAATCGGCTGAAATTCTGTATATTTACTATAGCCACCTTCTGAATTGTAGTTGAATAGCCTCTGTTTTTGAGGACGATAACCTATTGTGCCGTCTTTCATAACAGACACTCCAATTACATCATTGATTACAAAACGACCAGTTTCATATTCATCGAACTGATTCTCCCTAAGTTGGGTTGTGCTCATCTCTGCAATTGTTTTTTTATCTGCTTTTGTGAGACCGATAGGAAGATTTGCTAACGCATTCTCTATTCCTTCTGGACTTAGTGTGTTTTGCTTAAATTGCATTCTTTGTCTAATGCTTGTTGGAGTATATTTTCCAAATAGCATCAGATATTGTGGGTGAACAAACTTGTTGTCCTTTATGTTTTCAGTAAGATAATTCATTCCCAATGACAAAGATGCATCAAGAAATTGTTTAGCTCTATTAGCATAATTGGCATCAGAAGCCAGATTGGCAAATCCAAGATATACAGGAGCCTTCAAATGACTTATGTCCTGTTCTGTAATCTCTGTTTCAGAGGCAAAAGGGAACTTATTCTGTCTGTGCAATTCCAAAGCTTTGCCCAAATCACCTTCTCGGAGATAGAATAGGTTGAATATTTGTATTACACCCTCTAATTCATTCTTGCTATTTTTTTCATAATAGTATGCAAACAAATCTCCTACACATTTCATGGTCGAGTCTGCCGTAAACTCGAACCAGTCGTAAGAATCATCACTAAATGCTGACAATTTGATTAACACATTCTTATCTGTAACCATGTTATTGGGTGCTGCTGTGCCTGGATTCTTCATCACTACAGAACCTATTATATTCCAAGTATTGCCGAACTGCAATAAGGTTCTCCACCTAAAGCCTGTACCGTCCACTTCTGCATAGTGAGTATAAACCTTCATTTCTTGTCCTCCTTATATTTATTCCACATCCGTTTTATCTTACCTGCTATTTCCTTGCGTAACCATTGAGGTTCAAGAACTTCCAACTCTTCGTTGTTCCACAGCAGCTCCTGAATGAAGTCGTATTCGGGGCGGACTCTCAGCTCGAAAATGCTGAATTGTTCGTTGCGCTCGGTTTCCACTTGCGATTCGTGCATGGGCAAGTCGCGCAGATAGTTGGCTTGCTTTGGCGACACCTTGAGCACCACGGTTTCGGGTTTGGTCTTGCCGCCCGCAATGATGCCGAAGCAGCCATCGAAAAACTCTTTCGACTTGAAATCCTCTGGATACTCGAATGAGTGGCTCGACAGCCGGAAATCGCGGATGCGGTCGAGGCAAAACACGCGGTCTTCGTTGGCGGGCCATTTCCGTCCGACCATGTACCATCGTTGACGGAAAAGCTTCACACACAAGGGCATGAGGTAATGCTCCCTCTCGTCTTCGCGCCAATAGTTGTAATAGGTAATGTGAATGAAACGGTTTTTCTTCATCGCATCGATGATGGGGGCGAGGTGTTCGCGACCGCTTGGGATTTCCTCAAGCAGAATCCTGTCTTTGATGGATTTGCTCTCAATCAGCGAGTTGGTGACGGCGTAAGTGTTAAGCAGCCATTTCTCGATGCTGCCTTGTTCCAAATCATCGGCGTTTTCGATGTAATAACGGTAGGGTGCCGCCTTTTCACATTCTATGTCGAGGCCGAAGGTGTCGGCGATGTTCTGCCGCCACTTGTGGAAGGTTCGTTTCAGCAAAGGCTCGCCAAAACTAAGGTCTTCATTCTCCTGCCATTTGCGGTTGAGATCCTCGAAGGTGATCTTGCGGGCTTTATGGATGGTCTCCACAATCCAAGCGAGTTTGTTTGTCTGGTTCAGTGCCATGTGTCGTTGTTATGTGTTGCGCTTTGCGACTGCAAAGATAGTGTTTTAGGTGTGCCTTTTGCGGGCATAGGCTGGAAAAATGTTGAACTTTGGAATATCCATTTTTGTTTCCTATCGGAAAATCTCCCTAAGTTCCTTGTTCGAGAGTTTGCCAATCCAGTTTTCTCCGGTTGAAACGGTCAGGTCGGCAAGGTGTCTCTTTTCCTGAATCATGGCATCGATGCGTTCCTCAAAGGTGTTTTGCGTGATGAAACGATGCACCTGTACATTCTTGTGCTGACCGATACGGTAGGCGCGGTCGGTTGCCTGGGCTTCCACTGCCGGGTTCCACCATAAGTCGTAGTGTATGACGTGTGTGGCTGCCGTAAGGTTAAGGCCCGTTCCTGCGGCTTTGAGCGAAAGAATGAAGATGCGGTCGTTGTGAACGTTCTGGAAACGGTCGACCATTTCCTGCCGCTGTTTCAGCGAACAGCCGCCGTGGTAAAACATCGGTTCTTCGTCGAGCGTTGTGCGGATGAAATGCTGGAGAAGTTCGCCCATCTCCTTGAATTGGGTGAAAACAAGCACTTTCTCATCGGCATCAATGATGCTTCTCAGCATATCCAAAAGCATTACCGTCTTTCCTGAAAGCGTGGCTTCCAACTGGTTGTCTTTCAGATATTGCGTCGGATGGTTGCAAATCTGTTTCAGCGCGAGCATCATTTGCAGAATGAGGCCTTGACGTTTGAAAAGTGTCTGATTGTCATCGCCTTCCAATCCTTCTATCACCGTCATGCAAGTGTTCACCGTCTCCTGATAGAGTGCGGCTTGTGCGGGAGTGAGCGTGGCCAACTCGTTGCGCTCAACCTTGTCGGGCAAGTCGCTGATGATGTTCTTGTCGGTTTTCAGACGGCGCATCATGAAAGGTGCCGTCACCTTGCGGAAACGCTCGGCCACTCGGGCGTCGCCGAGCTTTTGGATAGGTTGGGCGTAGGTTTCTGAGAAATCCTTTGCCGATCCAAGATAGCCCTTGTTGGTGAAATCGATAATGCTCCAGAATTCCGACAAGCGGTTTTCGACAGGCGTGCCACTCATTGCAATGTGGGTGTCGGCAGGAATGCTGTGTATGGCTTTGCTTTGGGCGGTATCGCTGTTCTTGATGTTTTGCGCCTCGTCAATGACAAGCACCTGCCATTTCTGTTTCTTGAGCAAATCGGCATCGGAGCGCACCACACCGTAGGTGGAAAGAATGATGTCGGCCTGCTGGCAATCAGTGCTTTTAAGGTCGCGTGACGGACCGTGATAAACGCCCACAAGCAGCTGTGGGGCAAAGCGTTTCACTTCCGACTGCCAGTTGTAGAGTAATCCTGTAGGCACTACTACAAGTGCCTTTTTCTTTTCCAAAGCACCTTCTTCCTTTATCTTTAACAGTAATGTGATGACTTGAAGCGTCTTTCCAAGACCCATGTCGTCGGCAATGATGCTGCCAAAGCCAATCTTCATGTTTCGGTACATCCATGAATAGCCGCGTTCCTGATATGGGCGCAATTGTGCATTGATGCCTTCGGGCAAAGGAATCACACTTTGCGTAGTGAACCGTCGGATGAGTTCGCGCACCTCATCGCTGAGTTCCACGGGCGTGCCTTTGTATTCGCCGCACAAAGCCGTCTGCAACAATTCGCCGGGCTTTAATTTTGGCGGTGCATTGAGCACCTTGTGCAGTTTGGCCAATTCAGCCTCGTCGATATAAACATACATTTCCTTGAAACGCAAGAGGCCGTTGGCATGGCCGAGCAATTCGTCGAATTCCTCTGGCGAGAGAAACTCGTCGCCCACAGCCACTTGCCAATCGAAGTAGAGCAAATCTTCCATGGAGAGGAATCCGTTTGACTCTTTCGATTTCGACTTCAGCTTCACCGAAACCTGAGGGCGGATGAGCGTCTGCAATGCCTTTGGCATGATGACGTTCACACCGAGCAAGCGCGTGACAGGTATCACCTGAAACAGAAACTCGGGGAAACTGGACATGGAAAAAAGGATGCTATGTCTGCCATTGCCGTTGATGTAGTTGTCAAGTCCGTCGACAATGTCGCAGAGAATGCCAAGCTGACGCAAAATTTCCATGCGCGAGGAAGCAAAGGTCTTCTCCGTCATAACGTCGTGCAGGGGAACGTTGTCAGTCAACACGTCCACGGCAAAGCCATCATCCGCTTCGTTGATGAGGAATGTCACCTGATGTTTGTTTTGCATGAAAAAGCGGTCGAGCCACGAGCGTATGCCTCCAGGAGTGTTTGTTTCGCCAATGGCCTTGAAGAAATAACGCTCTGCATTGAAGAACATTGCAAGCAACTGGTCGTTCAAATATTCGTGCGAAAGCAACGGGACAAGGTTTGAAATGATTTTGCACAGCAGTTTCTCGTCTTGCCCCAATCTGTTGACAATGCTCCGTGTGGCTTCGTCGATTAGGGCTGGCTGCCACACGATGCAATATTCCTTTTCTTCAGTTGATGGTTTGCGTCCGCGCCCTTTTATCGTCATCAAATCATGGTAAATCTGCGGCACGATGCAACCGTGAGCGATTAGCTGTAAGGCACAGATTAGTGTACTGCGAAGGACGATGACGGACGGATGATAGTCGTTGAGTAAATCGGTGTCGATGTCAAGCAACTGCTGAAATACAGCTTGTTGTGTGTTGTCGACGGTGACGATGTCGTGTCTGCCAATAGGTTCCGAAGAGCCATAGGAAAACTTCAGTTTGCCTTGCAGTACTTTCGTGGCAGACTTGCCAATATGAATCAATTCTTTCTGATAGGCCTGTTGGAAGTCATATTCATGGCAGAAAGCAGGGGAGGAGGGCAGGAGGTTGGAAAGCGGAAGCGTAAGGTTGGAAAGCAAGGTGTAGTCGGGCATTTGCGATGTCGTTTCCTTGAGTTGCATAGCCTCGTCCTGACCATACACGGCCGAGATGTGTTCAACTTCCATTAAATCGATGGAGCTGGCGGCAGTAATGCCGCGTTTTTCCAATTCCTTCATCAGGTCAATGCCGTGGAGTGAAAAAACGAGGAAAGGATTGTTGTCGATTTCCATGCTTGTCTTGTAGATGACGGCGGCCAGATGCTTGCAGGGCACAGCCCAGTCGGGACATGAACACTCCATTTTCAGGTCTTTCCACTGCTTGGGGAACAGGTTCATTCCTGCCTTGGCAGCCATCTTAGCCAATGATTCGTCTAATTGGCGGTTGAAAAGTTTGCTCAGCACAATCGGCTGTTGCTGAATCATTTCGATGAGCGTGTCAATTTCTTTTTCCGTAAATTCCGGCAACTTGATGGTCTCTTTGTAAGGCGTCCGCTGGCTGCCTTGCACTTTGGCATTAATCACATTTCCATTGAAATTTATCTCCCGAACCATGCCATTGCGTGCATACGACGCGCCGCGCGGCAACCGGTTGCTGTAATCTATATTCTTCAGTGCGCCAAGCCATTGCTCGCCCCACCATGTTTTTCCGTATTTTGTGGCCATAAGAATTATGTCGATGATTTGATTGGGCAAAAATAATGAAATATGCTGAATTGATACTGAATAGTCTGTTTTAATAAATAAACATTCATTTAAACTGCATAAATATCTACTCATTTCGACAGGCTCAATGAGCTGCAAATTAAGTTGTTGACACCCTTCTCCAAGGGTGTGACGATGTCGAAGCACCGAACTAATATGTAAACTAATTTTACTCACCTACTTACACACCAAATGTTAAATGTTAAAATGTTAAATCGACCTCCAAAAAAACGGCACAACATGCGTTAAATTGATAAATTGACACTGGTTTTCGCGCGCGCGATATATATAATGTAATTCCGATTAAAAGAAAGAAAAGAAGAAGAATGTATTTGTAAAATATTGATAAAAAGATAGTTAAATGTCCGTAAGCAGATTTTGAAAGCGTTAAATGAGGCCATTTAACGTTTTAACATTTTAACGTTTTAACATCTATCCTGCTGCATTGGAAAACAGCCGAATTTCATTTCTCTAACTAGAGAAATTTTTTTCTCTAACTAGGAAAATCATTTTTGGCCTTTTCAGGGCTACGGAATGTTAAAATGTTAAAACGTTAAAAGCAACGGACTGCCTTTTGCAAAACCACCATTTTTCCCATGTTTCGATTAAATGCTGCAAATTTTCAACAAAAAATGTCGCATGTACATTTTCAATCTTGTTGAAAACAACAGGGGAAAAGGCGGCGGGATTGAATTGCCATTCCGCCCGAAAGACGCTGTTGGGGAATTGCTATGAATGGGAATCGACGTGTCTTTCTAATTGTTGATTCAAATAGATTTGGTTCATGTATGGAATATGAAGTTTTTTGTATATTTGCGGGGTTAAATGGACTTGAATGGAGATTTGTACGCTTTTGGAAATTTTAAATAAAAAGATGAACAGAGAATGAACAATATTACCCTCATCGACAAAGATTACAAACAATGGATTAGCGAACTCAGCAGCCGTTTCCGCCAAAGTCAGGTTAAGGCAGCGGTGAGGGTGAACAGCACCATGCTCGAATTTTATTGGAGCATTGGCAGGGATTTGAACCAAAAGCAATTTCTGAACACATACGGAAGTGGATTTTTCAAACAAGTCAGTGCTGATTTGCGAAATGAACTTCCTGATATAAAAGGACTTTCGCCTACAAACATAAAATACTGCAAGTATTTTTACGAGTTGTATTCCCCTTTACTTGGAAATTTTCCGCAAGCTGCGGATGAATTATGTGAAAAATCTATTGGCGCAACCAATGAGCATGATTTTGCTGATTCTCAAGATGCTGAAATTTGTCTACAACATGTAGACGATTCTGCAATTAGCAAAAATCGTCAACAGGCTGTTGACGATTTTGAAATGTTGTTTCGTATTCCATGGGGACATCATGTCCAAATCATCAACAAATGCAAAGACAATTTGCCCCAAGCCTTGTTTTTTGTGCAAAAGACCATTGAAAACAATTGGAGCAGGGCTGTGTTGCTCAATTTCCTTGATACGGACCTCTTCGAACGCGAAGGAAAGGCAATAACAAACTTTAAAACATCACTGCCGGCACCCAATGGTGATTTGGCTCAACAAATGACCAAGGATCCTTATTGCTTTGATTTTCTGTCTATCTCGAAAAAATATACCGAAAAGGAACTCAAGGATGCCCTTATGGATAACATTCAAAGGTTCTTACTCGAACTGGGTAATGGATTTGCTTTTGTAGGCAGAGAGGTTCGTATTGAAGTTGGAGAAACTGAAAAATTCATAGATATGTTGTTTTACAACATAAAGCTTCACTGTTATGTGGTGTTGGAAGTGAAGGTGGAGAAGTTTGATTTTTCAAATGTCGGACAACTTGGCGGATACATTGTTGCCGTAAATCATCAACTAAAGGGCGAAAATGACAACCCGACCATCGGACTTCTGGTTTGCAAGTATAAAGACAGTGTGGAAGCCCAATATGCGTTGGAATCCTCGTCACAACCGATAGGCGTTTCGGCATATCAGCTATCCAAACTGTTACCTGAGAGCTTCAAGTCGTCGCTTCCCGCAATTGAAGAACTTGAAAGTGCTCTTGGAGATTCTGAATAAAAAGATGAAGCAATGAAGCAAAAGAATGACAATATGAATTTGGCAATAACCAAGCAAATAGAACAGGAATTCGCCTATATCGATTCCATCATATCGACACACACCAATAGCGCCATTGCAAAAGTTAATGCTGAAGCTCTGCAAACATATTGGGAAGTGGGTGAATATATTTCACAGCGCCTGAAAAGTTCAGCGTGGGGCACACACATTGTTGACGAATTGGTCGATTACCTTAAACGTCATAATCCACACAGACGTGGTTACAGCAAGCGCAATCTCTATAATATGGTGAAGTTCTTCGACACATATTCTGTCGCAGAATTTCCAGTTTTCATAGGCAAACTTGAATTAGATGAATTTGTGCAGTCGCAAACTGCACAATTAATATCATCGCCAATTATGCAGTTGCCGACTGCACAATTAAGCAATATCCAATTGCCTAAAATTCTTTGTATTACAACTTTCACCAATCACATCGAGATATTCAACCGCTGCAAAAATTTCGATGAACGAATTTTCTACATATTGTATGCGGCTCATAATCATCTGAAAGCCGAGGAATTGCGCCGTTGCATAATCAACCACACTTTCGAGTCCGTTATGAGCAAAGAAAAACAAATGTCGCCTGCAATGGCTTGCCGTATATTGTGAATATCTGAAAAACAATTACTCTGAAACAAATAATAATGAACGTTAGACATATATTGGGAATATCACGCGGAAAAGACAGTGCGGCACTTGCCATTTATCTGAAACAGCAATATTTCGTGAATGACAATGTGGACATTTGCACGCTTTTGGAAATATCAAACAAGAAAATGAACAGAGAATGAACATTGAAACATCAGAAATAAGAGAAGCGGTTGAGATTATAAAAACCGCCATTTTACAAGGGCAATATGAAGCATCAAAAGATGTGAATCGCATCCAGCTTACTATATATTTCAGCATAGGCAAGTATATCTCCAACCATACTCGTAAAGGTGGTTGGGGGACTAACATTCTGGAATCCATCAGTGAACACTTGCATAAGGAATTACCGGGACTGCGAGGATATTCGGCAACAAATTTGAGAAACATGCGTCTGTTTTATGAATCATGGCAAATGCTTGATTCAAATTCATCAGTTATGACTGATGAAAACTCGAAGAATACAAATACCAAAACAAAATATATTAACAATCAACTAATTGTAAATTCATCAGTTGCAACTGATGAATCAACAAAGATTGATGTCTATCACACTTTACATATCCCAGCCACCAAGGATTTCCCCATTGATGATTTTTTCCGTGTACCTTTTACCCATCACATTGAAATCAATAAACTCAATGATATTTCCGCCCGCTACTACTATATCCGGCGCACAGCAGAAGAACATTTGTCTGTGGATATTCTTAAAAAACTGATAAAAGAAGATGTTTACAGCCATCAGACAAATATTCCTTCCAATTTCCAACAGACCATACACAGTACTGTCACGATGCGGAAAGCTGTAACGATGTTTAAGGATTCTTATTTTTTAGATTTCATAAATACAGAGCAGATAGGAGAACGAGACATGGCGGATGTTGACGAACGGGTTATAGAACAACAAATCGTTCAAAACATAAAAAATTTCATTATGACCTTTGGTCATGATTTCGCATTCATCGGCAATCAATACCATCTGGAAATTTATGGCATTGAACATTTTCCCGACTTGCTATTTTTCAATCGGGAGCTGAATGCCATGGTGGTCGTTGAGTTAAAAACAGGAGAATTCAAACCTTCTTACTTGGGACAACTGATGAGTTATTTGAGCATTCTTGATGCCAAAGTGAAGAAATCGCATGAAAATCCAACAATAGGAATTGTTCTTTGCAAATCGGCGAAACGCGAGTATGTGGAATTTGTGATTCGCGACTATAACAAACCTATGGGTGTTGCAACATATTCCACCTCTGCCGATGTTCCGGAAAACTTAAGGAAAGCATTGCCGGATATTGACGACCTAAAAAAAATCCTGGAATGACGAACGTTAGACATATACTGGGAATATCAAAATAAAACGCGACCATGGCACTACCGCAAAACAACCGGCTTCCGATTTCCTGCCTTGCGGGAATATTCAGCAACACTACGGCTACATATAAATATTACTGGTTTGTGGCAATTACCATCTTTTTCAAAATTAACAAAGCAAAACTGCATTTATTTTGAATGAATTTGTAAATTTGCAGTTTATTTTGATAAAAAGCTCCATAAGATGGATTATTCTAAAATACTTGAATATAAGCCTTTTGACTTTGGGGATGTAGATCCTCATATCGTGTTATGCTTCGAATTAGCTCAAAAAAAGCTGAAAGAATTGTATCAAGGAAAACGATTGGACTCTTGTGACTGCTATGGATTATACATTCTTGATGACAACGATGAGGTAATTGCACAATACACAACAGGGCGAATGGGAGTTGGACCTTTAGCAATGAGAAACGAAAACACGAAAGATATATATCCATTATGCCAAAATTGATATAATTAAAAATCATGGATTTTGTACAAAACATCATAGACGAAATACTTGACCAATATATGTTTGCAGATTCTTCCAAACGTCCATGGATTATTGGTTTTAGTGGAGGGAAAGACTCGACAGTCATGCTTCAATTAATTTGGAAAGCTTTGGAAAAGGCGAAGCATTTTCATGGCTTTGTTGGTCGGGATGTCTATGTTGTAAGCAATGATACAATGATTGAAAATCCAATTATCGTTGAGTATCTCTGCGGAATCCTCGATATGATTGAACAAGCCGCCGTAGAACAAGACATGCCAATCCATGTGGTTAGAACGATTCCTCGGCTAGAGGATTCTTTATGGGTGAATATGATAGGGAAAGGTTATCCTGCGCCAAACAATGCATTTCGCTGGTGTACGGAACGATTAAAAATAAAGCCAACTGCTCGTTTTATTACGGAACAGGTTGATGCTTTTGGTGAGGCAATTATTCTTATAGGCACTCGTTACTCAGAAAGTGCTAATCGAGCTAAAACGATGAAAAGCCATTCGATAAAAGGAAAACGGCTAACCAAACATCCTATTCAGCCTAATACATGGATGTATGCACCCATAAGATATTTGTCGCTGGAACAAGTATGGTATGTTATTAACACAATGGCTTCTCCATGGGGTGCAGACAATCATCAATTATTTAAGATTTACGCTAATGCATCTGCTGATGATTATGAATGCCCAGAGGTCGTTACGGACACAACACACGTGTCTTGTGGCCAAAGCCGGTTCGGCTGCTGGCTTTGCACAGTCGTAAAAGAGGATAAATCTATGGCTGCTCTAATTAGCAATGGTTTCGAGTGGTTAAAACCTTTGCTGATATACAGAGATTGGATTGTTTTTGAGCGAAACAACATAAGCAATCGAATGAACACTAGAAGAAATGGAACAAAAGCCATTAATGATATGGGGTGCTATACTCCTTCATTTAGGGCTTTAATGTTGGAAAAATTATTAGAAACACAAAAAGAAATACAGCAAAATCATCCGAATGTACAACTTATAACAAATCAGGAACTTATTGCAATCCAAACAATCTGGTATCGCGACTTTATTTTTGACTATAAAGTATCGGAGGTTTATCATAAGACATATAAAAGCAATTTCGACATGAAAGAAAGTAATGATAAAATTCAAAAGGAAGTTGACTTGTTGAAAGAATCTTGCAAGGACAATCAGGATAATTATGATTTGATACAAGAGTTACTGACTCTTCAGAAAAGCAAGTCACTGTTGAATCGTAAACGGGGGCTTAAAACAGACATTGAAACTCGTATCGAAAACTATTTAAATAAAGAAAACGATGCTGATTAAGGAGATAACACTGAATAATTTTCGGCTGTACAAAGGGACAAACACGATAAATCTATTGCCAAATGGCGATAAGAACGTGATTATTATTAGTGGTAAAAATGGTTTTGGAAAAACAACATTTTTAATGTCTCTCGTGTGGTGTTTGTACGGACGTCAAATGGAAAATGTTGACGAGATGTACAAAAAAGTTATTGATGAAAGTGGCGGTTATACCAAATACATAACTAAAACGCTGAATAATCAAGCCCGAATAGAAGGACACTCAAAATTTTCAGTTTCTATAGTGTTTCAAGATGTAAAGATACCGGAAATTACTTGTAATGAAGTGCGTATTACAAGAACATACGACGACTTTACAAGTAATGATAAAGTTGAAGTCCTTATTGACGGCTATCCTAATGAATTGATTAGAGAATTGACAACTGAAGGTAAGCAAGATGGCGAAGAGATCTTTATACGTGATTTCATATTACCGATAGAGGTGGCTAAGTTTTTCTTCTTTGACGCAGAGAAAATTGTATCTATTGCAGAAAACAATTCACCGGAGCAACGGAAATTATTAAGTAAAGCCTACACTGAAGTTCTAGGTATAAAAAAATACGAGGACTTAAAAGAACAACTCGAAATTTTGCAAGATGACTACCGAAAAAAATCAGCGACAAAAGAGGAGCAAAAAGAGTTCAACCAAATTGAGACAGATATAAAGAACAAACAGATTGAAATCGAGAATAAAACATCAACTATCCACAGATTACACAATGAAAAGGTAGAGAAGAAAGGCGAATCTAATGAAATACAGATTCGTTTAATTCAAGATGGGAGCGTTATTACTCCTGAACAGCTTGCCCAACTAAAGAAAGATGAGCAAGAACAGGAAAATGAAATTTTAGCTTTACAATCTAAGTTGAAGGAGCTATTCGATTTAATTCCATTCGGACTTTCAGGCGAAATATTAAACGAAGTATATAATCAAGTTCGGATTGAAAAAACATATATTGATAACAAGTTCAAGCAAGATGATGTAGAAGAAAAAACGAATTCAATTTTAGATGAAATTGAACTTGAAAAGAAAAAAATAGATGGTGTAATTCCCGCTCAAGCTCGTGAATTTTATGAACAACAGATACGGAAGTTGGTGAAAAAATACTTTTATTCCGAAGTCCCTGATTTGCCATCTGATTTCCAGACTTTACATGAATTTACTGATACACAAATAAATGAAACAGGAACTTTAATTAACAACTTAAAAGGTAGTTTTAGTAACGACTTTAACAAAATCACAGGAGCTTATCAAAGAGCTCGAACTGAAATAGATAAAATTCGCCGAAACATTAAAAAAGCTGAAAAAGATGCTGATGATGAATATACTGCGAATTTGAGACGAAAGAAATTTGATTTAGATGAAAGAATAACAACTATCGACAAAGAAATCGGCAGCTTGGAATCGGAAATTAGGCATGTCAACGAAGAAATTACTGCCGCAAAAAAGAAACAGGAAAACTTAAGGAAAAAGCTAGACGAAACAAGAAGTTATACTGCTAAAGATAAAAAGACGGCTGAGATTGTTGCCGTTTTGAAAGATTTCATAAACAAATATAGAAATGAAACCAAAGAAAAGTTATCAGAGAATATTCTAAATGAATTGAATGCTTTGATGCATAAGAAGGGTTTCATAAAAAAAGTTGTTGTTGATATTAATCAAGAAGGTAATGATGTGGATATAAATCTTTTGGACGGGAACGGTCATAAAATAGACAAGAGCAGCTTGTCAAAAGGAGAAAGCCAGATGTACGCTTCTGCCTTATTGAAATCGTTGGTTGATGAATCAGACATTGAATTCCCTGTGTTTATTGACAGCCCAATGCAAAAATTTGACAAGGAGCATGCAGAAAACGTCATCAAAGAGTATTATCCCAATGTGTCTAAACAAGTGGTTGTTTTTCCATTAATCCATAAAGAGTTAACAGAACTTGAGTATGGATTATTAAAACCAAATGTTTGCAAGACATATATAATCCACAACGTTAATAATTATCAATCTCAATTTATTGAAATAGAGCCGAGTGATTTAATTCAAGAATATAACAAGTTATATGCAGCAAATTAATATAAAAACATCGGAACAAAATAAAGAAGTTGTACGGCGATTAACAGCAAAGCTTCCAACAGGGACAAGTGAAAATGTGATAGCACGAATCGCTTTAGGATATTCTTTACAGAGTGGGAAAAAATTCTCCTCATCGGAATTCAACAATTACGATTCAAAAGGCAAGGAATACAAAGAACATATTCTTTTTGATCCCAGATACAGAGACTTATATATTTCTCTCATTTGCCAGCATTACGGAATATATAAAACTGATGACAATATTCCAAAATATGTAAAGTTGCATATTGACCACGGACTTGAACTGATGGACAAATTGTTCAGCAATAACAATAATTATACGATTATTGATTTCTTAATAGAAAGTTTGGAAAAAGGAATTGCACACTTGGAGGGAACGTCGGCTTTCAGCTCCGTCAAAAACATAAGCCAAAATGTTGAAAAATCCACATTTAACGAACCTATTAGAATATCAGTCGGTAACAATTTGCATACAAATGAAGAAATAGTCTTAGGCTTCAACAATACCGAACTGTACAACAATAATCACATTGCTATTGCTGGAAACTCGGGAACTGGTAAAACTCAATTCGCACTTTATTTATTAAGAGAAATAAGTGAATTATCGAATCACCTTGTCAATTTCATTTACCTTGACTTTAAAGGATTAAAAGATGACGACGTCAAACAAATGAGCTCATTTTTTGAGCGAACACACACTACATTCATCGACATTCCCAACAATCCATTCCCGATTAATCCGCTATCGTTCATTGATTGTATTAATGATACAAATAAATCAATGGGAATAGACAAGTTCACGGATATAATTTGCAAATATTCAAATTTAGGACAAAAGCAGAAGGGATGTCTTCGTTCGGCAATTAAGGAGTGTTTTGAAGAAAAGAAACCAGGTGAATATCCTAATTTTGTTGAAATCAATGAAAAATTACTCGAAAATGTTGGCGATAAAAGGGATTCTCTGACGGAAATAATTGATGACTTGTCAAGATACAATATATTTTCATCAGAAATAAATGCCAACAAATTCATCAACCAAAATATTTACTTATCGCTATCAGGTGATTTATCTGCTTCAGTAAGATTCACATCGCTGTTTTTGATAGTAAACTACTTGTATAATATATTTATGAATATGGAAAACACAGTAGTGGAAAATGGATGTAGAGCGATGCGATATGTACTTTTAATAGATGAAGCGCATGTTATCTTCAAAGAAAAAAAGTATCACGATATACTAGAAAAAATTCTTAGAGAAATACGCTCTAAAGGGGTCTCTGTCGTTCTGCTTTCTCAAGGTGTTGAAGAATATAACCAATCTTCATTTGATTTTTCTTCAATGTGCGAAATGTCCTTTATGCTTGATGTCAAGGATAAAAACAACACTAAAGCCATAAACAAGTTTTTGGGTTTAAGCGATTCTGATGGAAACAAGGCATATCGTAGTCTTGAAAAAATAAAAAAAGGGCAAGCCATATCAAACATCAAAGAGTTCACAAAAGGTGAATTGTTTGAAATCAAACAATTTTATAAAGACTAAAAGATGGAGCAAAGAATAGAAAAAATAGGCATTAGCAATCTGGAGTTGGATTTATTTAATCCTCGTCTTCCAAAATCAAAACAAGGAACTGATGAAAACACTGTAATAGAGTTTTTGCTCTTGGAAGCCGCCACTTTGGAACTAATGGAAGCCATCGGAGAAAACGACTTCTTCGCTGGTGAGATGCTGCTGGTTATTCCTGATTCGGCAAATGAAGGTAAGTATATCGTCGTTGAAGGCAATAGGCGTTTAACAGCAGTATTGTTGTTAAATAATCCAGAACTCACTACAGTTAAAAAAGTGGCAACAAAGGAGATTTATGATAAGGCAAAATATCATCCTCACGAAATACCATGTTTAGTTTTTAGCGAAAGGAGAGACATCCAAAAGTATCTCGGTTTTGTTCATATTACAGGAAAGAAATCATGGAGAATGCTGGAAAAAGCTCGGTATTTATCCGAAATTAGAGAAAGTGAACAATTTCGTGATTTGTCTTTTCAAAATGCATGTGTCGAAATTGCAAGAATAATAGGCAGCAAATCCCCATACGTAAAAAAGCTTCTAGTTAGTTACCTGTTATTCCTAAAAATTGAGGACGAAAAGTTTTATAATATTGATGGTTTGTCGGATGAATCTTTCTTTTTGAATTATTTTTCTGATGGATTGCAAAAAGAAAATATTAGAGTTTTTTTGAATGTCGATTTTGATTCTGAGAATCCGACACAACATATAAATGATGAGCATTTGAAAGAAATTGTCACTTGGTGGTTCAAAAAGACAGAGGGAGTATCTCGTGTGATAGGTGATAGTGAGGGTATGAGGCTGTTAAATGAAGTTGTAGGGAACGCTGATGCTTTGTCTGCGTTTAGAAATGGATTGAATATTCAACAAGCATATGAGCTCACTAATGATCTTGACAATCAATTTGAGAAAAAAATCAAAGATGCTTATGAAGCCCTTGAACAAGCTGACAGATTATCGAATAAGGTCAAGATGTTTTATGATGATTTGTATGAAGATTTAAAGGGAATCCGAATGATTGCAAAGAAAATCAATGATTTCAAAACAAAAAGAGAAGAAAATGGGGATGAGTTTTGATGAAAAATATACAGATGCAATTAAACGGTTGAAGGAGATTGGAAAGCCTGATTATCCACGTCATCAACTAGATTATTATGCGGATTTCGTAGAGTTGTTGGCACTTTTTTCTGGAAAAGATGGTGTTTCTTATGGAGATATTCAAGATCAATTTTTTGGAGAGCCAGATGAAAAAACAGATGCAGAAATAAGAGATAAAGACGAGGCTTTTTTGAAAGAAGTATTCTCAAGAATTGACGAGAGGATTTCTTTATATGTTAATTCCTATCCTTTTGAAAAAAAAGACAATACTTTGTTACTGAAAGAGAATATTTCTGAAAATGAGAAATACTATGTGCTTTTATTAACAGCTTCGCAACTCAGCATATTCGATTCGTTTAACTCTGATTTAACAACAGATTTTGAAACCCTTTCATTTGAGACATTAAAAGCATATCTTCCCAATGCGATTGTTAAACAGTTTGGAAAAAACACTGAATATAAAGGCAGTGCAAAAGAAAAAATCAAAAAACTTTCAGAAGATGTTGGGATTGATATAGACGATTATGAAGTAGATCAAATCGGAGATAGAAATCATCAAGAAAGAGGACTTGATGTTATTGGATGGTTGCCTTTTGAAGATAATTGTCAAAATAAGGTGGTGTTTTTAGGCCAATGCGCCTGTGGGAAGCAATATAGCCCAAAACAACATGACACAAGGAGATTTGAAAACTATTTCAAATTTTATAGAACGAAACCACTGCATACGTTGTTTATTCCGTACTCTTTAATTAATGTCATTGTCGGTAAATTTTATGAAAATGAAATAGAAAATGATTATTTGGTATTTGAAAGGAAACGCATTGTTACATTGTTACAAGGAAATAATATATATAATAGTTTGTTATCGAAAAGTTTGGTGGAGAGGTGCATAAATAATTAATTCATTTTTCTGGGGTTTCCATTTCATGGAAGACAAGCTTATCGACGACCCCAATTATTTCTTCCGCGAAACGGCATTCCTGGAAGTTTTCCTGGCCTTCGATGCCTCGGTCGGGGAGAATATTGTTGAAGACGAACCTGAACCATTGGATTGATACTATCCGAGTTCCCACTCCAAGGTTGGCTTGATGTAGATGGGCCTTTTGTCGGTTTGGCAGCTCGTTTCTGTTGGATGAGGTGTGCCGATAAGGCCAATCTGACCAAAATATGTCAATTTGCGGTTTCAGTCATCAAATATGTTTCAACAAATCCTGGAAAGTGATTTTGAACCATTCGGTGTAACGTTCCGGATGCAGCCGGATGTCGTTTTCAAGGTCGGTAAGGTTCATGTGTTTCCATGACGCGACTTCTTCCTTATTGATAATAGGTGTGTCGTCGCTGTGTCCGATGACGACATGGTCGAGTTCGTATTCGGTGAGGCCTTGCCCCACAGGTGCCTGATAGATAAATGTGTAGGCTTCTTTCATGTCGCATTTCATGCCCATCTCTTCCATCAGCCGTCTGCTTGTGGCTTCTTCAATCGTCTCGTTTTCGCGTGGATGGCTGCAACAGGTGTTGGTCCAAAGGCCGGGGGAGTGGTACTTTGAGAAAGCGCGTTGCTGCAAGAGCAGTTCGCCGTTGCTGTTGAAAATGAAAATGGAAAAGGCGCGGTGAAGGTGCGGCGTGATGTGCGCCTGCATTTTCTCCATTAGCCCGATTTGCTGGTCTTGTTCGTCAACGAGGATTACTTGTTCCATGTTTTTGCTGTTTTTTGAATGAAACTACAGATTTTACAGATTTGTACAGATAGAATTTTGGTCAGCTTCGCTGAAATTGTTACAGATTGCGGCCTTAATGTAAATAATTGGGAAATCTTTTAAAGTACAGGCTCTCTTCTCCGAAATTGAAAAGTATTCCCATCTTTAGATTCGTCGCATGCAGGTAATTGATTATTTGAGCTTGATGTTCCGGAAGAATAGACGAAACCGCTTTTAATTCTACAATAATTTTGCCGTAGCAAACCAAATCTGCAATAAAATACTGATGAAGTTGGATTCCTTTATATTGAATTTGTAGTTTTTGCTGCGACACAAAAGGAATATTTCGCTTCGTCAATTCAATTTCCAACGCTTCTTGATAGACAGACTCCAAAAATCCAGGGCCAAGGGTTGAATGCACCTCCATGGCTGCGCCGTTGATGGCATAGGTTTCTTTTGAATATATAAAAGTCTGTTCCTGCATTTCGAACCAAAAATTTGTATAAATTAATGCGCTTGCGCATCAAATCATTTGGGCTGACAAAATCTGTTTAATCTGTAAAATCTGTAGTTTTTAATTTTTATACATTAAATCTAATATTCAGAATATCCCCATCCTGCACGACGTAAGTCTTTCCCTCAACGCGGAACTTGCCGGCTTCCTTAACGGCGGCTTCCGATTTGTATTGCAGGAAGTCTTCGGTGCTCATGACTTCGGCACGGATGAATCCACGTTGCAGGTCGGAGTGAATGGCGCCGGCGGCGATAGGAGCGGTGTCGCCCACATGAATGGTCCAGGCGCGGGTCTCGTCGGGACCGGTGGTGAAGAAAGAATGAAGGTTAAGAGTGTGATAGGCAGTGCGGACCAGTTTGTTTACGCCGGGTTCTGTCAATCCAGCGTCTTCCATGAAGAGGGCGCGGTCGTCGGCATCGAGTTCGGCGATTTCGGCTTCCAGTTTGCCGGCGATGATTAGCATGTCCTGACCTTCTTTCAAGGCGGCCTTTACGGCATCGGAATACTTGTTGCCGGTTGTTGCCGAAGCATCATCGACGTTGCAGACGTAAATGATTGGCTTCGCAGTCAGCAGTTGGATGTCCTGCACATATTTCTTGTCTTCTTCGGCGACTTTGGCATCGCGTGCATTGCCCATGTTTTCAAGCACTTCCTTGTAAACCGTCAGCACTTCAAAGGCTTTCTTGTTGTCTTTTTCACCGTTTTTCAGCAGTTTTTCCACACGTTGCAGTTTGCGGGTGACGAGGTCGAGGTCGCGCACTTGCAGTTCAAGGTCAACGAGTTCCATGTCGCGGACGGGGTCGATGCTGCCTTCGCTGTGCGGAATGTTCGGGTCGTCGAAGCAACGCAAAACGTGGATGAGGGCATCCATGGTCTGCACTTCGGCCAGCAGTTTGTTGCCCACGCCTTGGCCGCCTTTGCTCAAGCCTGGCAAATCGACGATTTCGACTGTTGCAGGGACGATACGCTTTGAATGTGAGATGTTGTCAATCAGTTTCAGACGGTCGTCAACGACTTCGCACATGCCGATGTTTGACTTCGATGCAAAACCGATTTCCGCCTTAGTGTTTGATATGCAATTGAATATGGTAGTCTTGCCAGTGCTCGACAAACCAATGATTCCACAATTTAATGCCATGATATTTGATATTTATAATTGTTGCAAAATTAGTAAAAAAAAGTATTCTTTCGTCCTTGCAATTCCAACAATCAGGTGGTATAATCTGAATAAGTAACGCTTAAAAAATAAGTTGTAACACATTTCGACGTTAGCAATTGTTTTTCTTGTTAAACGCAAATCGCCACAAATTATTCAAAAAATTAATGTGAATTAACTGATATACATCTAATTACAGCTTTTACTAATTTATGATTCATTTATGATAATTTGCGTTCAGCGAAGCGAAAAAAACAACTATTATCGTTACAGGTTATTTTTTAATTCTCACTAAATCGTTATTTTTGCAAAACCTAAATAAAAAAATATGAGAATCATCCACACATCTGATTGGCATCTCGGACAGGATTTCTATCATTACGACCGTGCCGAAGAACACGAATTTTTCTTTGACCAACTTTGCGAACTCGTTGAAAATGAACAACCTGACGCTTTGCTTGTGAGTGGCGACATCTATCACACGGCAACGCCTTCCAACGCGAGCATGAAACTCTACACGCGCAATATGGTCAGGATTCACGAATGTTGTCCATCGATGGCAATTATTGTCACGGCGGGAAACCACGATAGCTGCTCGCGGCTTGAATCTACTGACGAAGTCTGGCGTTTGGCAAATGTGACCGTCATCGGTGGTGTTGGGCGAATTGACGATGATTATGATTTGGAACGTCACATTATCGAAATTAAGGGCAAAGGCTTCATTATAGCCGTTCCTTTTGTCAACAGCAAATTCAATGATGTTTTTATTAAACTTCAAGATGTTGTAAATGAACGTAATGTGAATAATCTTCCCGTCGTAATGATGGCTCACATGGCAGTCAGCGGTTGTGATTTTCAGGGGCACGATGTGTCGCGCTTGGTCGGCGGATTCGAGTCGGAAGATTTGAAAAATCTTGGCGATGGTTATGATTATTTGGCCTTGGGTCACATTCACCGTCCGCAAACGCTTGCCAATGCAAAAGCGCGTTACAGCGGGAGCGCAATTCATGTCAGTTTCGATGAGGCTTTCCCGCATACGATTTCGCTTGTCGAGATAGCTTCCCACGGCGCGGAACCTGTTGTAAATGAGTGCCGTATCAACCAGAAAATGCACTTGTACAGTATTCCTTTCGAGTCTAAACCTTTCGATGAAGTGATTCGATATTTGAAAGACAATGCTCCGAAAGAGCCTGGTTATGTGCGGCTTATGGTTAAAGGCGAAATGCCTGGCAACAACTTGGTTCAGATTCAGTCTGTGATGAGCGAATTCCCGCATTTGAAGTTCTGTTATGTCAAGTTGGAACGTGAACATTCTTTTGCGCAAGGCGAGAGAAGAAGAATTGATGTCGATAAAATGAAGGAAATCAATCCGTTGGAATTAGCCAAAATCTATTTCAAGAGTCGGTTTGGCACCGAAATGGATCAGGAAAAAGAAAAAATGCTGGCTGAAGCCATCGAGAGTTTG
This sequence comes from Candidatus Limimorpha sp., assembly GCF_056203535.1. NCBI lineage: Bacteria > Pseudomonadati > Bacteroidota > Bacteroidia > Bacteroidales > Candidatus Limimorpha > Candidatus Limimorpha sp. The sequence goes on from NZ_JBADWU010000102.1 coordinate 51,453, forward strand.
AATGAAATGAAAAGACAATAATAAAACAATAAAATTATGAAATTCAAGACTTTAGTAATCCATAACATCGCATCTATTGCCGATGCCACCATCGATTTTGAAAATCCGACATTGGCCAACGAGCCGCTTTTCCTGATTTGTGGCGAAACGGGAGCAGGAAAATCCACCATTTTGGATGCCATTTGTTTGGCTTTATACAAGAAAACGCCTCGCATGGAGCAGTCTAAAAGTGAAGCGTATATTGATGATTCACTGACTATTATCAAGAATGACGAAAAGCAGGTCATTAAGGTGGATGACCCGCGTCAGTATCTGCGTCGAGGCGCTTCTGAAGGTTCTGTCTTTCTGACTTTCGAGGGTAATGATGCCAAAGAATATAAGGCTTGCTTGTCGTTTGGCTATACGCGGACCAACAATCTTAAGCCTGTCAATTGGTCGCTTGAAACTGATGGTAAAATCTTTGTTAAAAAAGAGGAAATCGATGCTATAGTGTTGAAAGTTACAGGATTGGATTTCGACCAGTTCTGCCGGACGACCATGTTGGCTCAAGGTGAATTTACAAAATTCCTGAAGAGTTCGGATGCCGAAAAAACGGGCATTTTGGAAAAACTCACGGGTACTGGGATTTACTCCGAAATTGGCAGGCAGATTTATGCTGTTTATAAGGAAAAGGATGACGCTTATAAGTTTGAAAAAGCCAAAATGGAGGGCGTTTCCTTGCTTTCTGATGAAGAAATTGCGGCTTGCAACGAAAATTTGCTCGATTTGACTAAACAGAAAGATTTGAAAGACAGTGAATTGAAAATTGCCAAGTCGAAAAAGGAATGGATGGACAGAAAGCAGGATTTGGAAAAAGCTGTTGCATCGACTAAGGAAAATGTTGAAAAAGCACAGGCTTTGGCCGATGCTGATGCCGAGGCAAAGGCTTTGATTGCGCGTTGGCGAAATGCAGCTGATGCGCGTGTGGCTTTGCTGAATTTAGGCGAAATTGCGAAACAAATAGATGAAAATCAACGCAATGAATCGGATTTGTCGTTACGTTTTGCTGAATTGGTTTCCGGCGAGCATTTCCGCGAAGAAATGATAAATCGGAAAAATGCTGAATTGCAAAATCTTTTGGATTGGCTGAAACAACAGGAGGACAAAAAAGCAATGTTTACTGAAAGTCAGTCGATTGCTGAGGTTTTGAAATCGTATTTAAGGGAAAAGAGATTTGAAAAGGAAAATGCAAATAAGGCTTTGGCGTGTAAAGGCAAGCTCCCAAATCTTGAAAGTTCATTGAAAGCTGCTGAGAAGACTCAATCCGAGGCCGAAAAAAAAGCAGCTGATAAACAGAGTGAAATCGAGGAAAAACAAGCCGAACTTGATGCCCTTGACCGTCAAAGGCTGATGGATGATTTGTCGGAAATCAACGATATGTTGGGCGCTATTGCTGAGGCAAAGACAAAATTGAATACGGCTCGGAATGTAACGGAAACCTTACAGAAAGCAATAGTGAAGTGTGCTGAAATTCAGCAGGTTATTTCTGATTCGGAAAAACAAAAGGAGGCCTTGAAACCTCAAATTGATTTGGCATTAAAAGCGAAAACCGAGGCGGAGGCTTTGTATGAGCAATTGAAAGATAGTGTAGATAAGGCCGCAAAAGCCATGCGTGCCAAACTTCATGCTGGCGACAAATGTCCTGTGTGTGGTCAAATCGTGGAGTCGGTCGAACATGACGAGGCTTTTGAGCAGGCTTTGAAGCCTATTCAGCAGTCGATGGAAACCAAAAGAAACGAGTATGATGTTCTGAATGAGAAGTTTAATAAGCTGCTTGCTGTAATCAACGCTAATCAAAAACTGTTGGCAGATGCAAATAAGGAAAGGGATTCTGCGGAAAAATCAGTGGCAGAGGTCTCGGAAAATGCCCAAACAGCTTGCAAGAAACTGAATTTGGATGCTTCTGACGAACAAGTCTCGCAAAAGATGGATGAACTGAAAAATCAGTTGGAAACGGGAAAAAGCCTGAAAGACACCCAAATCAGGCAGACAAATGTCTTGCAAAAACGGATTGATGGCTTAAATCGGGAATTGGCTGATTTGAATGGAAATGTGAAAAAAGCTATCGAAAGTGTGACAAAGGCTCAAAAGTTTCTGGATGCCGAAGCTGCAAATGTTGAAAAATTCGATAGTCTTGCCAAGCAAAATGCGTCAAAGGCGAATGAAGCCATGAAGCAGGTGAGTGGAAAAATCATTTATCCTGATTGGCAAAAGGATGTCAACTCGACTTTGGATGTTTTGGAAAAAGAAGCTGAAACTTACAGAAATTGTGAAAAACAGTGTCAGGATTTGCAGAACGAATTGGGGCGTGAACGCATTTCGCAAAACGCATCTCGTCAGCAGTGTGGCTTGATTATGAGGTCTTTCCCGAATTGGACATCGAACAAAACGGCTGTTGAAGTGAAAAACCTGAACGAAGCATGGACGGGTTTGCAAACCGAATCGGCTCGACTGAAGACGAAAATGGATTCTGCTTCTGATGAAATGCAAAAATGTCAAGCAATTTTGAATGATTTTTATGCTTCTCATCCTGAGATTGACGCGGAGCAATTGAAATTGCTTGCAGCTGTTACGAATGCTCAAATTGATGAAAAAGAGAGTGTTGTCAAGCACCATGAAGGAACTTTAAATACTTTCAAAGGTGCTATGAATCAAATTCGGTCTGATTTTGAAAAACATTTGCAAAAACAACCGGATTTTGCGGAAGGGGAGAATCTGGAATCTTTGGCAGATGCCATTGAAGCCTTGAATGTTTCGGTTTCTGCTGTCATGGAACAGATTGGCCGCGTAAGCGAGCGTTTAAATATCGACCAAAAGAACAAGCGGCAGTTTGCTGAATTGCAGAAAAATGTTGAAGCATTGGCTTCGGAATCAAATAAATGGGAAAGTCTGTCGAAGATTTTCGGTGATAAGGAAGGCACAAAATTCCGTAAAATCGCGCAAAGTTATGTGTTGGGTGAGTTATTGGAAAAGGCTAATTTTTATCTCAATCAGCTTTCTGAGCGCTACGAGATGGATTGTCCGCCTGATTCCTTAACTATCTTGGTGCGTGACCGCTATAACGGCAATGTGGAGCGTCCTGCCGACATGCTTTCGGGTGGCGAAAGTTTTGTGGTTTCGCTGGCTTTGGCTCTTGGCCTGTCCTCGTTGAATAACAACACGTTCTCTGCTGACATCCTCTTTATCGATGAGGGCTTTGGCACTTTGGATGCTTCCATTTTGGAAGATGTGATGGCTACCTTGAACCGTCTGCACGAAATAGGAAACCGGCGTGTTGGCATTATTAGTCATGTCGAGACTTTGCGCGAAAGGATTCCTGTCAAGATTTCAGTTGAAAAGGTTAATAATACGACCAGTGAGATAAAGCTGTTGTGCTGATTTTACCGCAAAAACACAAAGTGAAATGCCCCAAAAACACAAAATATGTTTTGTAATTCAAATAAAATGAGTACTTTTGCGGCGTTTTTCAAATGTGTTAAAAATGGACTATTATTTTCGTGTTGCAGACCAAGTTCTCCGAGATGCTCTTGAAGCCTCTGGAGCGGTGATTATTGAAGGCCTGAAATGGAGTGGAAAAACCACGACTGCAAGGCAGCAGGCGGCAAGTGTTTTGGAATTGCAGGATCCTGATACGAGGGAGGCATATTTGGCAACGGCAGCAACAAAGCCGTCGTTGCTTTTGGAAGGTGCTACGCCTCGCTTGATTGACGAATGGCAGGTTGCTCCTGTTTTGTGGGATGCAGTGCGTGTGGCTGTTGATAGGCGCGAAGATTTGGGCCAGTTCATTTTGACTGGTTCAAACAGCGTTGACAAATCTCAAATCATGCATTCTGGTACAGGCCGAATTGCTTCGCTCAAAATGTACACGATGAGTCTGTATGAATCGCGAGAGTCGAATGGTGCCATTTCATTGGCAAACCTCTTTGAAGATGTCAATGCAAACATTGACGGCGTGACTTCCCCCATGAAGGTCGAGGACTTGATTTTTGCCGCTTGCCGTGGCGGTTGGCCGGCTTCGTTGAAACCGCAGAAGAAATCTGTTCAACTGCAAACCGCGAAAAACTATTTCAACAGTTTGTGCAAGAATGACATTTCTTCCATTGATGGCGTGTCGCGTAGCGAATCGACGGCTCGTGCCATATTGAAAGCCTACGCACGGAATAGCTCCACTTTGGCAAAAAAAACCAGTCTTTTGGCTGATGTTGTGGCTAATAACGAGTCATTGTCAATGCCGACATTTGATGATTATCTGACGGTTTTTCAGCGTCTTTTTGTGATTGAAGACATGGAGGCTTGGAGCCCTGCCATTCGCTCGGCAACCTCAATCCGTAGCAGTGTGAAACGCGAATTTACCGATCCTTCCATTGCGGTTTCGGCATTGGGCTTGACACCCGAAATGCTTCACTTGGATTTGAAGACTTTTGGTTTTCTTTTTGAGACCATGTGTTTCCGTGATTTAAGGGTCTATTCGCAGTCTTTAGGTGGTCGCTTGTCGTATTATCACGACCGTTATGGCCTTGAAGCTGATGCGGTGCTGCATTTGGATAATGGCAAGTTCGCCTTGATAGAGTGTAAGTTGGGTAGCTGTGAAATTGACGAAGGCGCGCAGCACCTACTGGAAATCTGCCGCCTCATTCGCGAACACAACCAGAAGCCGCAGCAAGTGCCTATCCGCGAGCCCGATTTGCTGATGGTCTTGACAGGTGGCCCGATGGCCTACACAAGGCAAGACGGTGTTAAGATTATTCCGCTGGCAACGTTGAAGCCATAAAACACAAAAAAGCCTCCCGAAACATTTCGGGAGGCTTTTTGTCGTTTAGCGTTTGAAATTGAAACGATAGCGGAAATCTATGCTTGCCGATGCGCAACCGTCAAAATAAAGTTTTGTGTCAATTTCGAGTCTTTTTATGGCATATCCAATTGAAAGGCTGAAGTATACTCCGTTGTACTCGGTTGCATATCCTGTGCCGAAATCTAAAAACAAGCTGTTTTTACGCTTGGCGCAATAAAAGGGGACCAGCCAACATTTGCACTAAAAGTCACAATAAAGACCTGAAATCTACTGATACTCTGCTATAAATGCACATTGTTCTGACTCATAGATTCTCAGTCTATGGTGAAAACGTGGTAGAGGAATGCAAAAGTGAACGAAATTCCAACCTGAAATTATGACGCGCATTATCCTATTTTTGAACGGATCAGGCAGTAGATGCATCGCAGATATTTTCCGCAATGCTTATAAGCCTTGGCCAGCTCCATCCACATCCAGGACTTGTCCATGAGCTTTCCGCGAATGTCTGCGTACTCTTCCGGGAGGATTCCAAGGACTTGACGGATCAGCCTGAAATTGTCCTTGGCCAGGCCGAGTCGGCGCTGTCGTGCATTAGTGTGGGTGAGGGAGTCGGGGCTCATGCGATATGCCGACAGTGCATCTCCGATGCAATGGAAATCTCCCTGTAGATGCGCCGCAATCCAAAGCGGCCAGTCGGCCATATACTTGTTCTTCATGATATGGGTGAGTCTGGTGATGTCCGACATCCCACTGTTACGGAGTACGACTGTCGATGTGGGATAGCTCACGCCTTTGGCGAAGAAGTCCCTGATTGTATAACGGCCGCCTTCGACGCAATGCCTCTCTTCGAGTGCTTGCCCGTCTGCGTCAACGATGGATATATTGGCGGCACAGCCGGCAAGAGAATGGTCAGATTTTAGGATGTCTATCTGTTTCTGAAGCTTTTTCGTGTCGGTCCAGTAATCATCCCCGTCGCAGATTGCGAGGAATTTTCCGTGTGCCTTCGGGAACAGTATGTCCACCCACGGGTCGCGTCCGAGGCTGCTTTGGTTCTCGTGTGAGCAGAAGATTCTGATGATGTCCGGATGTGACTTCTCGTATTCGCTGAGGATTTGAGGAGTGTTGTCACGGCTGCCGTCATCGTGTATCAGAATTTCGAAAGGGAAGTTACATTCCTGTGCCAAAATGCTGTCCAGACATTCTCTGACGTATTTCTCGTGGTTGAAAGTGGTGCAGATGACTGACACCAGAGGCTCTGGTCTCAGGACTTGCGTGAGAGTGCCTTTGACGACGGAGCGGGCGGGGATTTCGCCAGTGACGAGACTGCCTGCACCGATGATGGAATGCTCTCCGATGTGGTTCTTCCTTCCCGGAATGGTCCTAGCCCCAAGTCCGAAGAGTACATAATCTTCGAGGATGGTGTCGGCACTAACGCTGCTTTGTCCTGCTATGCTACAGTGCTTCCCGACTGCTGAATCGTGGGAAATGTTCACATGCGACATCACGATGGTGTCCTCTCCGACCGTCGCCGTTGACTGTATATAGGTGAACGGTCCTATCTGAACCCCTCGAGGGGAGATTTGCGCGAAACGTGAGATGATGGCGTCCGGATGGATGAGATTCGGACAATTGCCCTTCCTGGCCAATATCTTTCCGTAGACTTCGGCTCTGATGTCGTTGCTTCCCATCGTGAGGACGAAATTCATTCCGGAGAGATCATCCTCCGAGAAAAGGTCTTCGAATGATCCGATAATCTTAAATCCATAAGCTGTTTCTCCGATACGGGTGTCGTCATAGTGGTACAGACCGGCGATCCTGTATCCGCAGGCTTCGGCAAGTTCCATGCACACCGGTGTAAAACGCCCGATTCCAAGGGCGTAGATTTCAGGGCTGTCTGACATAGGTAGGGCATTTTTGGATGATCATTTTTCTTTTCCCGGCGCAGACGACGGGAATTTCGTCGGTGAAGTCGATGGCGACTTCGGCATCCTCTCCCAGGATGTCGCGGAAGAGGGTTGTGTCGTTACTGGAGAAAGCTTCTGGCATTGCTGTATTCACTTTCAAGGTGTAGCTTTTCACTCCGGTCTGTATGAACTGCAGTTGGCGCAGTCCCGGTTTCGACCAGATCTCAGGTGGTATGGTCATGGTTCCTGGAGTCCCGTCGGTACGGTGTATGATGTCGCAGACGCGGCACTGATGCAGACGGAGCTTGAGCGGAGTTCCGTCAGGGGCGGATTCTTCGACCGTAGCCAGGTCGCCGATGTCGTAACGTATCATAGGCATTGCATGGTTCGTGAGGTCTGTCAGCACCACACGGCCCGCTTCTCCATCGGTTGCAGGTTCGTCGCTGTCAAGTTTCAGCACCTCGATGATATGGTTCGCTAGATTCAGTGTAATGAGGTCGCCCGGACCATCGATATCGGCCTGTCCGATTACCCCGTTCTCCTCGTTTGCATACTGGGAAACGATGTGAAGGTGCATTTGATCGACTATTCTATGCCGAAGTGGTTCGGATAGCAGTTCCCCGATGGAAATGAAGCATGGCGAGGACGTAAGACTGACTTTATGGTCAATGACATAGCGTGTGAGGTCGTCGATGATGGTCATGTACGAGCGGATGAACCGGATGCCTTCGGAGTTGATTTTCCCGACTAGTTCTTCCAGTGTCGCTTCGCTCAATGACGTCAGATTCGCATACCAGATATTGTTCTTCCTGTCGTAGATGTATGTGCCATTGGTTTCGTCAGGGGATTCGCGTATCGATATCTTCATCATCGGGACGCAGGAGTGGAAACCGATGAGGTCGTTGTAGTATTTCAGTGTCGCGATGTTACGGATGTGGCTTACGCGGTCTTGGAAGACCTTGAACGGGATTCCGGTGGAGCCGCTGGTATAGTGAACCTTGAGGGGCTTCCCGTTTTGCCCGGGTATATCGCTTTCAGGGATGCGGAAAGCACTGTAGTCCTGACGGACAATGGCTTTGTTGATGACTGGGAAGTCCTTGAGGCAGGTGCCGTCCACTTGTTGATAGAAGGTTGTGTGGGTTTTTGCGTATGTAATGATGTTGCTGAGCATTTTCCCGCGGGTGTTTTCGTCAATACCGGTGAAGTTGAGACGACGGATGGTTTTATAAGCTTTACGGAGAAGGCCGCCTTTCAGCGCATCATCGGTCCATAGAAGAAATCTTTTTAGTATGATATTGGCTTCTGTCATAGTGCTGAAAACAGGTTGAAGTTCTCCATGAAAGTACTGACGAAGCGTTCCATCTCCGCTGATTCGAAGCGGTTCCGGTCATACTCTATGCGTATGTTTGTACCTGTGGCAGCTGGGATGAGCATTATTTCGATGATGTCAGGTTCGGGTTTTATTCCTGGAATGTCGAACATGTCATCATTGATGTTCCCAGGTAGGCTGAGATTGTTTATCTCCACGGACCAAGGTTCCGAGGTCGTGTATGCCAGATAGTTCCGAGAAATGATACTCTCCTCCATCTGGCGAAGTATGTCATGCTTCGTGGCGTTAAGGTCCGTGCCCATGTCCACGGATATGCTTATTCTTTTGATGAGCGGGCCGAAAGCGTTCATCAGGGTCGCTTCACTTCTTCCGTGGTAAATCCAGAAAATCTCGCTGCGGACGTTCTTCAGGGCTATTGCCGCCGCTCCGGCGGCAATGGCGGTGAGTTCCAGCCATTTCTTCATGCAACTGGTATGAACCGTGAAAACACCCATTTCCAGCGACTTGATTTTCTGGGGGGCAGATTCGTTCGGGGCAAGCTTGAAGTCTGTGGCCTTGGATGAGAATGTGAGGTATTTGTCGGTTGGCAGTGCCTGTCCGTCGTAAGCCATCTTGACTTGTTTTGAGAAAAGAGCGATAGACATCCCGTCAGAGATGATGTGATGGAAATCCAGCAGCAGATACAGTCTGTCCGTAGTTACGAGTATGTGAATGTGGTAGAGAGGAGCGTCCCATATTTGGAATGGATGGATGAGGGTTTTTGCTGCCTCTTCCGGAAGTGTTCCGTTGATTCTGTAAATACTGATCTGAGGTTCCTGCTCGGGGTGGTGTGCTAGACATCTGGTGATTTGGGACATTCTGAAGTTCAGCAGGGGATGATTTCTGATCACGGTCTCCAATGCGTCCTGAAGACGTTCCAAGTTGGTTTCAGGAACCATTTTCTGGAGCACGACATTGTTCCACATCGTGCTTTCAGGGTAGAGTATATGTTTATTGAGTACGTATCTCTGGAATGTATTGAGGGGCAGAGATGTTGGCATTGCGGCTTGACAGACTGTCCTCACTGTCTTTGCATCGGCAGATTGTAACTGTAGGCTTGCCGCGATGACTTGTGCGGAGCGACCACGATAAATGTCAGACGCGCTGATACCTGACTCTTCGAGAATTGTTATTAGCTGCATCACTCCTATGGAGTCGCCTCCGAGGTCAAAGAAGTCATCATCATCTTTCATGTCGTTGATTTTCAGTATCTTTTTCATCGCATCGATAATCTTCTGCTTCAGGCTCCCGTCTGTTTCTCGTGTGGTCTTGGTTTGTGTTGCTGTCCCATTCCACGCTGCTGCCATCATTTGCAGTGCTGTTCGGTCCTTTTTTCCGAATCCGACAGTAGGAATCTTTTCAAGTTTCACAATCTGTTCCGGTTGCATATAAGCCGGCAGCGTGGTTTCGAGGCTGGTGCGGATATCACCTTCCTCAGCCATTCCCTCGTAGAACAGCATAAATCTTTCGGGGACTAACGCCGCAATCGTTACTCCGGACAGCATTTCGGCCTGAGTCTCAATCTCTTCTGGGTAGATTCTATAGCCGTGACGTTTGATCATATTGTCGGTTCTTCCGACAATTCTGAAGCCTCTGTCTTCTGTTTTCCGGGCCAAATCACCTGTTCGGAAGAGTTTTCTCCCTGGTTCGAACGGGTTGCCGATGAAACGTTCGGCGGTGAGGGCGTCGTCGTTCAGGTAGCCACTGGCAATCCGTGGAGAACTGATGCATATCTCACCTATCCTTCCGGTGGAGACTGGGTGCAATTCATTGTCCAGCAGATATATATTGACATCGTCGTATGGTTTGCCGATGTCTGTGTCGTCTTCGGGACCGCTGATGAAATGACAGATGTTGAACCCGGATTCGGTGGAGCCGTACCCGATTCCGATTCTGATGCCTTCCGGCAATATCGATGGGATGGATCCTACCTTGCTTCCACCGAAAGCGATGATTCTTGCGCCCGGCTTTCCGCTTTCAAGCATCCTGTCTGCCATCTGAGAGGTGGTTACAATTCGTGTTATGCTGTTCTCGTGAAGGTATTTTGTCAATGCATTCGTATTACTGGCCATAGAAGTGTCGATGATGTGGAGCTCTCCCTCCGAAAGCAAGCATGACAGAATATCGATGTTCGCTGCCAGGAAACTGAAATTCAATACTTCCGCTGATTTGTAAGTTGTACTGCAATCTTCCGGCATGAGCCGGCATCTGGCATTCGCCATCAGGCTACACCATGTGTGGATAACACCTTTCGGCCTGCCTGTGGAACCCGAGGTGAAAATGATCATCGCCTCCCTGCCGGGGTCGTCGTTTTCTGTTTCTGTATTTGCCGCTTCCTGGCTGACGTCTGCTGTCGCCAGCCATTTGTCAATCAGTATGACCGATGATTTCCAGTCACTTAACGCTTCTTTCCGGTTCTCCAGGATATCTGTGGTCGTGATGATGACCCTCGGTCTCACTTCGGACAATATCTCCGCAATCCTCCGGCCCGGATCGTTCGGGCTGATTGGGTTGAACGCCAGTCCAGCTTTCAATGTAGCTGTGACGGCTATTGGATAATACCTGTTTCTGGGGAGTATCAGCGAAATCCGGTTGTTTTCTGAAATTCCGTTCAACTTGTCTTTTAGTAAGGCTAGAATGCACTGCGACAGGGCGTTCGATATTTCATATAGCAGTCCGTAAGAGATTTCGCAGTCTCTATCTTTTATTGCAATCTTGTCGAAGGGTTTTGATAACTTGAACAGCATGTCGGCTAGGTCTCAGATGCAGTGATGTAAATATACTTATGGGGACTTCTATTTTAGGTAGCATTTTTGCACGGTTTCTCTGGATTTCGTGAAGCTCGTTAGCCAAAATCCAAAATGAATGACGTTGCAAAGATACATTTTTTCTCTTTCCCGATGATTTTGAAGCGGATTTTTGTGTGGCGCCATGGGTGGATGAAGTGGTATATTCGTTAAAAAAGCCTCCCGAATCCGAGAGGCTTTTTTAAGTGTTTTAACCGAGGTAACTCTTGAGGATTTTGCTTCGGCTGGTGTGTTTCAACCTGCGTATGGCTTTTTCCTTAATCTGACGCACACGTTCGCGGGTCAGGTCGTACTTTTCACCGATCTCTTCAAGCGTCATGGGGTGGCTGCCGTTCAGGCCGAAATAAAGCCTGATGACGTCCTGTTCCTTTTGCGTCAATGTCGAGATAGCGCGGTCAATCTCTTTGCGTAACGACTCGTACAGAAGTTCGGTTTCCGGTGTCGGGGCCTCGTCGCTTTTCAGCACGTCGTACATGGTGTTGTCTTCATCCTGAACGAGCGGTGCATCCATCGAAATGTGACGGCCTGCGTTTTTCATCGATTCTTTCACTTCCTGTTCCGTAATGTCGAGGACTTCGGCGATTTCTTCTGCATTGGGTTCACGCTCAAACTCTTGTTCTAACTTTGCGTAAGTTTTGTTGATTTTGTTGATGGAACCGATTTTGTTCAGAGGAAGACGGACAATACGCGATTGTTCGGCCAAAGCCTGTAGGATGGATTGACGGATCCACCACACGGCGTAGGAAATGAATTTGAAGCCTCTGGTCTCGTCGAAACGTTGTGCGGCTTTTATCAGTCCCAAGTTGCCTTCGTTGATTAAGTCGGGAAGACTGAGGCCTTGGTTCTGATACTGTTTTGCTACGGAGACCACAAAGCGAAGGTTGGCCTTGGTGAGTTTTTCCAATGCAATCTTGTCGCCTTGCTTGATACGTTGGGCGAGTTCAACTTCTTCTTCAGCCGAAATCAGCTCAACTTTACCAATCTCTTGCAGGTACTTGTCGAGAGATGCGGTCTCTCTGTTGGTAACCTGCTTCGTAATCTTTAACTGCCTCATTTAGTTTTGATTTAACTTAATAATAGTTGTTTATGTTAAAGCACAAAACCGGACTTTTCGCCCAATCTTGTGCTCGGTCTTGCTTGTCGTTTATCTTCTCGGACCGCGGTTGCCGCCGTTGTTGCCATTGCCATGTCCGTGGTTGCCGTTGTTACGGTTGCCACCGTTACCATGGTTGTTGCTACCGTTGCCGCGTGGAGCAGGTTTTTTCTCTTCGTACCCTTCTGGTTTTGGGAACAAAGCTCTTCTTGACAGACGGTATTTGCCTGACTTTTCATCAATGCCGATGAGTTTCACCTGGATAGGATCACCTTCTTTCAGACCGGTTTCTTCCATAGTCTCGAAACGTTTCCAGTCGATTTCCGAAATGTGGAGCAGGGCTTCCTTGCCTGGCAAAATCTCAACGAAAGCGCCGAATGCCATGATGGAAGTGACTTTACCATCGTAGATTTCGCCGACTTCAGGAACGGCAACGATGCCTCTGATCTTGGCCTTGGCAGCTTCAATGTCTTCCTTGTTTTGTGATGAGATTTCCACGATGCCCTTCTGATCATCTTCCGTGATGCAAATGACGGTGTTGGTCTCTTTCTGCATTTCCTGAATGACTTTACCACCAGGTCCGATAACGGCGCCAATGAATTCCTTAGGAATGAAGATGGTCTCGATGCGTGGAACGAATTCCTTATAGTCGCTGCGAGGTTCACTGATGGTCTTGGCCATTTCACCGAGGATGTGCAGACGGCCTTGGCGAGCCTGTTCAAGAGCTTCGGCCAACACTTGGTATGACAGACCGTCAACCTTGATATCCATTTGGCAAGCGGTGATGCCGTCCTTTGTACCTGTGACCTTGAAGTCCATGTCACCGAGGTGGTCTTCATCGCCCAGAATATCAGTCAGGATGGCGTATTTGCCAGTCTCGCTGTCTGAAATCATGCCCATGGCAACGCCTGCAACAGGCTTGCGCATCGGGACACCTGCATCCATCAATGCAAGGCAGCCGCCGCAAACGGAAGCCATTGATGACGAACCGTTTGATTCGAGGATGTCGCTCACCACACGCACCGTGTAAGGCATGGTTTCGTCGTGAGGAACCATCGATTTCAGAGCGCGTTCAGCCAAGTTGCCGTGACCGATTTCACGACGGCTGGTGCTACGCTGTGATTTGGCTTCGCCGGTAGCAAATCCTGGGAAGTTGTAGTGAAGGATGAAATTGTTTGTGCCTTCAACGACAGCACCGTCAAGGGTCTGTTCGTCAAGTTTGGTGCCCAAGGTTACGGTAACCAAAGCCTGTGTTTCACCGCGGGTGAAAACAGCTGAACCGTGGGCCTTTGGAAGGATGTCGACTTCCGTCCAGATAGGGCGCACTTCGTTGGTCTGACGACCATCGAGACGGATACGTTCGTTCAGAACTGCATTGCGCACTGCTGAACGTTCCACATCGTGGAAATAACGTGCGGCCAATGGCTTGACGGTTTCAAGTTCTTCTTCCGTGTATTTGGTGAGATAGTCTTCGAGAATGCCGCTGAAGGTCTCTTCACGTTTGTGCTTGTCGGCGCAGCCTGTCAGAGCGAAGTCGTAGCATGGCTGGTAGCAGGCAGCGGTGAGGTCGGCACGGAGGTCTTCGTCGTTGACTTCGTGGCAGTAGACTCTCTTTTCCTTGTTGACTCTTTCGGCCAGTTCAATCTGAGCCTGGCATTGAATCTTGATGGCTTCGTGAGCGGCTTTCAGTGCACCGAGCATTTCTGCTTCCGACACTTCCTTGCATTCGCCTTCCACCATGCAGATGTCCTTCATGGAAGCAGCAACCATCAATTCGAGGCGAGCGTCTTCCATCTGGGCAAATGTCGGGTTGATGACGTATTCGTCGCCAATCATGGCCACGCGGACTTCCGAAATAGGGCCGTGGAACGGGATGTCGGAAACGGTGATGGCGGCTGATGCTGCCAAAGCTGCAAGGCAGTCTGGAGCTTCTTCCTTGTTGCCTGAGAGCAAAGTCACCTGGACGATGGTCTCTGCATGATAGTCATCGGGGAACAACGGACGGAGTGCGCGGTCGATAAGACGCGAAATCAGCACTTCGTAATCAGACGGCTTGGTTTCACGCTTGAAGAAACCGCCTGGGAATTTGCCTGTTGCATAGTATTTTTCTCTGTAGTCGACTGACAGCGGGAAGAAATCGGTCTCTGGAGCGACTTCAGTAGCTGAGCAGACGGTGGCAAGCATCACGATGTCGCCGCAGCGCAAAAGGGCTGCTCCATCGGCTTGCTTTGCATAACGGCCGGTATTGATGCTGATTTCCTGACCGTTAGGCATCTTTATGATTTGTGTAAATCCTTCTGGACCCATAGTTTTCTTTTTTTTAATAGGTGTGGTTTAGTAAATAGCAAAAAAAAGGCAATTCCGTGAAATTGCCTTTTTGAACGATTTTCCGCTTAGGCAGCGCGAAAGGATTACTTTCTGATGCCCAATTCCTTGATGATATTACGGTATCTTTCGATGTCGGTCTTCTTCAAATAATCGAGAAGTTTTCTTCTCTTACCTACTAAACCGACCAGTGCGCGCTTGGCGGCCACATCTTTTTTGTGTTCTTTTGTCTGTTCAGTCAAATGCTTAATTCTGTAGGTGAACAAAGCGATTTGTCCTTCTGCTGAACCAGTGTCGGTAGCGCTTTTACCGAATTGGCTGAAAATCTCTGATTTCTTTTCTGCAGTTAAATACATAATTTTCTTCCTTTTACTTTTAAAGTCTTCGTTCTATTAACGGGGTGCAAAGGTACAACTTTTTCTGAAATTGTATTGCCTTTTTAATTATTTTTTTATTCCTCTTCTGAATTATTTTCATTTGCGGCTTCCGTAAGGATGGCTTCATCTTCGTTTTTCAGCCCTAACAGCCTCGAATAGAACCTGTTGACGCTTTTTTTCTTTTCGATGAGCGGAACTAAAACGGAAGTGATGACAATACTGAAAAGGATGACAGAAAACACAACGTTTTTGATGGCAGTACCATGTGGAACGGTTTCGGCTGCCGTTGTGGCAATGACGGCAGCTGTCAATCCCTTTGGATTGAGAACAGCCATGTAGATTCTGTCGATGTTTGGAATGTCGTATTTTTTCAGAATCGAGAATCTGACGACAAAGATACGCATGATGTAGATGACGACAGTAATGCCCAATCCAATGATAATCGGCTTGAATTCATTGAGTTGAATTGATATGCCGACGAAAATGAAGAAAAAGGTCTTCAGCAAAAGTGTTATTTCGCTGAAAAGCGATTTTTCGGTTTCGTTCAGCTGTGTCGGTTCTTTTTTGATGATACGTTTCAGCCAAGATCCGTAAATGCGTTCTATATTGGCAAGGCAAACGCCGAAGGCCAAGGCTGCAATGGCGCCGCTGTAGCCCATCCACTCGTTGATGCCGTAGATGATGAACACGAAGGCCGGAGTGGTGAGAATGCTGTTTTTGATGAGCCTGACCTTGTCGAGAATGAAAGCCCAGAAAATGGCACCCAGAATGCCCATGATGATGGAAAGGACGAATGATGAAAAGATCTGTCCGATGATGCTGCCAACATTCACCGTGCCTAACTGTATGGCTTTCAGTATGGCCAGTGCCAAAACAATGCTAAGCACACTGCCCAAAGCGGCTTCGAGGACAATAATGGCACGGCTTTTTTCCGTCATGTGAAGCTGTTCGACCATCGGCCCGACAACAGCGGATGCCGTATTGCCTAAAATTGTCCCTAACATTATGGATACCATGGGGTTAATTCTGAAAACCAGCCATCCGATTAGCCAAATGATGATGGTCGTTGCAATGTAATTCGCCAAGGTGAGTAGGGTAGTGCTTCTGATTGATGAAACGATGGATCTGAAACTGAGTTGCAGTCCGCTTTGGAAAAGGATAAGCACCAAGGTAATGCCGGTGAAAATGCGCCCGACGCCACCAAGCATCTCTGGGGTAATCCAATGAAGGATAGGTCCGATGACTAAACCAATGATAATCAGGAACAATACATCAGGAATGCGCCGTTTGCTGAAAAGGCTTGAGAATAGGTGTGCCGCAAAAATGAGCAAACCTACGATGGCGATTGCAAGCCCGGTCTTTCCTGATGAGGATCCGTTTCCGATGGTTGCGGAAATGTTTTCTCCAATTTCAGGACGAATCAGTGTATCGGCGACCTGCCTTATGGTGTCGGTCACTTGTCCCAAAGTGTTGGTGGTGGGTAGGAGTTCGGCTTGCATCATGATTTTTGGCTTTTGTGGTGGTTAATTGAACAATCTCCAGTTGAAGCCGATGAAAAACCTGCTGCCTCTCATCGGGTAATGCGGCGCAATGAAAGCATCGTAATTGCCTGTCAATAAGAACATATTGGTGTAGGAAACGTAAACATTCGCCCGCTTGACCTTAATGGCCAAGGCAAGGTCGATGAAGGGGAAATCGCCGATTTTCACTTCGTTTTGCAAATGGAAAGTCCGCAAGGCCGGCATATAGGCGTCGGCATAGTATTTTGTGAAATACTGAACGGTTAGGCTGGGCTGCAAGGTGGCTGCCTTGTGGAAAATCGGCTGCGAATAGGAAAACTTGAATTTTCCTAAAAACAGAGGAAGGTGTACAACGTTCTCATTGCTTGTTTTTTGCAAGGATGCAAAACCATCGAACTCAAACCTCCTGAGTGTGAAATGGAAACTTCCGAAGGCTTCGCTAATGCTGCAAAAATCGTTGAGCTGTTCGGGACGGGCTTGCAAACCAAAGTAAATCAGGTTGTTGATGGAAGTCTGCTTTACACCGAAACTGAATGCCTTGTATTGGTAGGCTGCACCGAAATTGAGATAGGTCGCTGCATCGAAATCGTTTTCCCAGCGGAAATGATTGGAAATGTAGGATTCTTCGAACCAATTGGCTGACTGGCGTTTAACATCAATGTTGAAAATGAGTTTGCCGAAATTCTTATTGGTAGTGCCCAAAAACTGCCGCCATTCGCCGTTGATGTCGAAATCGCCGATTTGGTGGCCCAATGTGATGAGTTTTGCCTTCCCAGAAACTCTTGTCGACTTGAAAAGATTGATGATGATGCCGCCGTTGACGCTAAACTGATTGAAGTTTCGTTCGGGACTCATTTCACCTTCAATATAATCGTAGTGCTTGATTTTGTATATGCCTTGTTCGATACCTGCATAGACGAAAAACGGCACATCGTCATTATATTGCTGATAACCTAAACTGTTCCAGTTCAATTTGTTGGTGATGGCTTGAACAATTGTCGTGTCAGTTGTCATGCTGGGAAACAAAAGCGTATCGATGGCAAATGGCTGATAAAAACTGGCACTTGGTGAGGTTTCGTTGAAGAAAAGCTGGTTCCTCTGGTAGTCGAATTTGTGGCAGATGCGTCCCAAGGTGAATTTTCGTGTCATCGTCTCGATTTGCTCGTTTTGTTCGGCAAACTGAATGCTGTCCTTTATCGACAAAATGGAATCTAATGCAATGGAATCCATTGTGATAGAGTCTATTACAATGGAATCCGAAACGAAAAGACTATCTGACACTTGCGTTGTGTCGTTTTCGCGCTTGATGCTTACGGTGCTGCTTAATAGGTTGAAATAGTGTTCCAAACCTGCTCCGCTGACTTTGATGTAATTGGAAGCGGTCGTAAGATTGGTTCTGATGGCATTGTAATCGCTTTCGGTATTTGAGATGTAGTCTTCGTCTTTTACGATGCCGCCGTTTTCCTGCATGTCCATTTTGTTGCGGTACCAATAAGCCATCACGCCATAGCGTTGGTTTTCAGTGGTGTAATGCGCATTGATCCAGAAATAATTGTTGTTGGTCTGGCAGTGCTGAAAGACACCGGGCGAAATTTCGGTGTTGAATGCAAAGGAGATGTAGAGCCTGCGGGCGAATTGCCGGCCGAACTTTACATTGAGATGCTGCTCCTTGTTGCCGATGGTCATTACATATCGGGCTTCCGAATAAGGCAGAACCGAAACATAGCTTTCCATTTTTTCTTTTGTCTTAACGAAAGCGGAGTAGGAGGGAAGCCCCATATCGAATCCGACCTTATCGGAATAAGTGAAGCGCATTGATTTGTGGGCATATCCTGTATTGCACAAAGTGCTGTAAATGGTTCTTTCTCTGCTGAGTACATCGAAATCGTTGGCGTTGAATGTGGCTGTGTCTATGACTTTTGGAGCGTTGAGGTAAATGCTGTCGAAAGAGGCGTTGTAGTAAGTCACGAAGGTGGAGTCGATGGCTTTTTGGGGCACTTTTGCAGCAGGTTTTGGCACAACTGAATCTCCTTTGCTTTCTTGAGAGAAACCAAATGTACTAAAAATCAGCATGATAACAAATAATGACAGCTTTTTACCCATCGAAAAAAATTTGCGGTAAAATTAAGAAAAATTTGGCAGCAAAGGGTTATCTGGTTGAAGATTTTGATTTAGCGTAAGCCGTAAGGCCTACCAAAAAAAGAAGATTTTTTACAATGGTCATTTTTTAATCCACTTTCTGGAATTGGTTTCCTTGCTGTTATTTATCACCTTCCAAACATAAATACCTTCAATCCAACCTTTTGTATCAATTGCCGTCACAGGCTCCGTGAGGGCTTGGCTTTGAACGAGCCTCCCGTTCATATCATACACTTCCACATGGGCATTCTGCAAGGACGTGCGGATGTTGAGCGTGTTACAGCCTGGGTTGGGATAAGCCGTCGTTATGCTATCAGGTTCGTACTCTGCAACATGGACATTATGCCACGACAAATCAGCCCCGACAGAAAAGGCATAACTCACGCAAGGTCCTAACCCATAAGCATGGGCTACAAAACCGCCCAATGAACTCGACAGAGTTTGCGTCTCGTTGTTAATACCAATGCGAGCAAAGGAATAATCTGGGTTGCCAGGCACTTCCCTAAAATAGGAATCAATACTTTGGCCATTCAGGCTTATGCCTGAGACACTTGTTGTTTCAGCCACGATGTTTACAAAGAAAAACTCACATTTCGAATCGCCAAAAGTGGGAAATGTTGCATGATGGATGGAGCGATCCAAAGGACAGATATACACCATCGAGGGGTCGCAGTAATTATTTCCTTGGTAATTATACATGGCTCCAGGCAAAAACTTATGTACCAGAACGGGTTCTGAAGTTTCGATATAGGCTGCAGGCTGTGCATCGTAAGTTACAAATTCGAATGTTTCGGCGGATTCTATCGTTGCCGCCCACTCACCGTTAACATTGATTTGGCAGTTATCGTTTAAGGCAGTTACACGTACCCTGTCAACCCCTTTGATCATGGTCGGTGTCACTATAAACTGCTTTCCCCAATATTCAATAGGAATCATTTGCTCGTAGGCCGCGTCCACCGCCTCTGAAAAATAATCTGGAATCAAGCAACCTCTGTCGCCTGCAAACACGGCGATGGGCTTGTTGTTGGTGGCTGTTATCCGTGTTCCGCTCAAATCGCCCTCGCCCTCACGAAGACACTGTAGTTGGTAGCATTGCCCTTCATTCAAGGTAACGGAGAACGGTTGATGGGCATAATGGCCATTCTGTGAGTCGAAAGTCAAATCTATCTCCACCACAGTGTTATCTTCAACGGCAACGATAGCAAATTCAGATGCCAACCTTTCGGGTTTCATGGGGGAGGCATACCGGGGATACACTTGGAGAATATATTCACTGCCAAGCACATGCGTTGGCAAGACATTGAAAACATCAAAGCTATAGTCCCTGTCGTTAGAGGCAAATACTGAAATTGAATTCTTGCATGTCACATGGAAAGCGTTGTCCAATACGCAATCCGATTCATCTTGAAAATAGGCTAATTCATTCGGGATGTTGATAGTGGAGGACTCGCCTGCGTCCACATTTATCATCTCGGACCAACCTGTTCTGGGGTTTTCCACCGTGACAGAACTTGTCTGTTGCGCCGTCACCACAAGATTCAATTTGACAGAAGGCGCACCCTCATCCGTATAATTTGGCATGAACGCCACCCAAAAATCAGTTCCATTGGTGCTTTGGGCCAACACTTGCATTGTTCCCATCACAAAAAGCGACCAAATCAAAATAATGCCTTTTTTCATATTGAATTTCGTTTTTTATAATGCTTTTATGCGGCAAAGATAAGATTTTGTAGAAATATGTTGGATTTTTTTGTGTGCTTTCAAAAATTGATGTTTTTCGCAAGGTCAAGATGCAAGAAAAGGGTGGGGAAGAGCCTAAGTAAAACAAAAAACCCTGGCCTTGTTGGCCAGGGTTTTCGTTAGGGGTGGGCGGCGACCTACTTTCCCACAGTGTCTGCAGTATCATCGGCGCGGCAGGGCTTAACTTCTCTGTTCGGAATGGGAAGAGGTGCGCCCCTGCGCA